>DATNKY010000450.1:0-4418 GCA_035603155.1 Solirubrobacteraceae bacterium | reverse complement strand
TGGGCGGCTGCGCGAGCTCGGCGCGACCGACCAAGCGCGCGCGACTGAGGGAGCCTTCATCTCGACGATCCACGGCTTCTGCGCCCGCGTGCTGCGGGCCGGTGCGCTCGCCGCGGGACTGGATCCGGCGTTCGAGGTGCTCGATTCCGAGCAATCAGAGCCGCTCGCGACCGCGGCCTTCGACGACGCGCTGCACGATCTGGCGGCCGAGGATGCCGGCGCGGTGGCGCTGCTCGCCGACTACGGAGCCGCTCCGCTGCGCGCGGCGACCCGCTCGATCCACGCGCAGCTGCGCAGCCGGGGCCAGCGCGTGCCGCGGCTGCCGGCCGCGCCACCCGAGCCTGGGCCTGACGCCGGCCGGGCGCTCGAAAGCACGGCGCGCGCGGTCGCGGCCGAGCTCGGCGCGATCGCCTCGCCGGGCGCCAAGGTCGTGGAGGCGCTAGAGCGCCTCGACCGCTGCCTGGCGCTGCTGGGCGACGATTCCCTGTGGCCCGCCGACCTCGATCGCGTCAAGCTGCCGGCCAACGGCGCGGCGCTCAGCACCGACGCGTGCGGGGACTACGCGGAGGCCCTGAGCGCTTACAAGGCCGTCTGCGCGGCGCGGGCCGCAGGCCCCGTCCGGGACCGTTTCGACGCGCTGCTGGCCGCCTTCGGGACCCGCTACGAGGCGCGCAAACGGGCGGTCTCGGGAGTCGACTTCGAGGACCTGGAGTTGCTGACGCTCGAGCTGCTGCGCACCAACCTGGACCTGCGCGAGCGCTACGCAGCGCGATTTGCGCGGGTGATGGTCGACGAGCTCCAGGACACCAACCGGGCCCAGCTCGAGCTGATCGAGCTGATCGCGAGCACGAACCTGTTCACGGTCGGGGACGCGCAGCAGTCGATCTACCGCTTCCGCCATGCCGACGTGGAGCTGTTCGAGCGCCGTGGCGAGCTTCTCGCGGCGCGCGGCGAGCGCGAGACCCTGCGCGTCAACTTCCGCTCGCGGCCGGAGATCCTGTCGGCGCTCAACGCCGCCTTCGAGACCGAGCTCGGCGAGCGGTTCAAGCCGCTGATCGCCGGGCGCGACGACGGTCCCGAGCCCGGCGAGCACCCGCGCGTCGAGCTTCTCCTCGTGGACAAGGGCGCCGACTGGGAGCTCGAGGGACTCGCGGCGCCATGGCGGTTGGCCGAGGCGCGCGCGCTCGCCGAGCGCGTCGCCCGGCTGGTGAGGGACGGAACGCCGCCGGGCGAGATTGTCGTCCTGATCCGCGCGACGACCGACATGCGCGCCTACGAGCGGGCGCTCGAGCGCCACGGATTGCCGACCTACGTCGTCGGCGGGAGGGGCTATTGGCTGCACCCCCAGGTCCTCGACATGGTCGCCTACCTCCGCGCGCTCTCAAACCCGCTCGACGAGGAGTCGCTGTACACGGTGCTGACGTCCCCGCTCGTCGGCGCGTCGCTCGACACGCTGGTCGTGCTTGCCGACGAGGCCCGCGAGCGCGGATCTGACCCGTGGGCTCTGGTGCGCGAGCCGGGCGACGCGCTGGACTCGCTCGAGGCGAATGATCGCCTCGCGCTGCAACGGTTCGCGGCCTGGTTTGCAGACCAGCGGCTCCGGGCCACACGTGTCGGACTGGAGCAGCTGATCGACGAGCCGCTGCGGCTCACCGGGTACGACGTTGCGATGTTGGCGCTGCCCTACGGACGCCGTCGACTTGCGAACGTTCGCAAGCTGATGCGGCTCGCTCGGGACTTCGAGCGCGAGCACGGTCCGGACCTGCGGGGCTTTGTGGAGCTGATCGGCGAGCGCGCCGCCGGCCGGGCCGGGGGCGCCCGGGAGAGCGAGGCACCGGTCGAGGGTGAGGGGCTCGACGGGATCCGGCTGATGACAATCCACCGGGCGAAGGGCCTCGAGTTCGACACGGTCTGCGTCGCCGATCTAGGCCGCTCGGTGCGGCCGCCCTACGAGCTCGTCCGGGTCTCCGCCGACGGGCGGCTCGGTCTGCGCCTGATCCGCAGCGGGCAGGCCGGCCGCGTCTCCGCGTGGGACTACGACGCGATCGGCGTCGAGGAGAAGGAGGCCGATGAGCTAGAGGAACGGCGCCTGTTCTACGTCGCGATGACGCGCGCCCGCGAGCGCCTGATCCTCAGCGGCGCGACTAGGTTCGAGGGCTGGGCGGAGGGCCGCTGGACCGGCGGCGGGCCGGTGGGCTGGGTCGCGCCCGCGTTCGTGCCGGCGCTCGCGGAGGTGATCGCCGACGGCGGAGGCGAGGTCGCGCTCGGGGACACGCGGGTGCAGGTGTCGATCTCCGCCCCGGAGGCCGGCCGGTCTGGCCCGCCCGAGCCTGGGCCGCCCGAGCCCGGGGTGCCGGGACCTCCGGGACCGGAGGAGGCCGGCCCGACCGTGCCAGGGGTGCCGGGACCGGTGGAGGTTCGGGGCGCGGCCGAGCCCGCTCCACCGCGGCCGCCGACTTCCGCGGGAAGCCCCGCCCCCCCTGTCACGGCGCTCAGCTACACGTCACTCGGCGCCTACGCCCGCTGCGGGTACCGCTTCTACGTCGAGCGTGTGCTCGGGCTGCCCCCGCGGCCGATCTCCGATGAGGGCGGCTCGGCGGTTCTCGCTCGCAGCGCGGCAGACCGCGGCGTGCTCATCCACGCCCTGCTCGAGCGGTTGAACTTCCGCCGTCCGGCGCCGCCGAGCGCCGAGGCGATCGCAGCCGCGGCGGCGGGCGCCGGCCTGCGTCCGCCGACGCTCGGCGAGGCCGACGAACTGGCCGACCTGATCGGCGCGTTCGCGTCGAGCGAGCTGTGCGCGCGCCTTGGCCGCGCCGCCGACGTGCGCCCCGAGGAGCGGTTCTCATTCGAGCTCGGGGACGGGGTTCTGATCAACGGCGCGATCGACGTCCTCGCGCGCGAACGCGACGGCGCGACGCTGATCGTCGACTACAAGAGCGACCGGCTCGTCGGCGCCGATCCGGCAACGATCGTCCAGGGCGCGTATACGACGCAGCGGCTCGTGTACGCGATCGCTGCGCTGCGAGCCCGAGCAGCGCGAGTCGAGGTAGCGCACTGCTTTCTCGAGTCGCCCGATCAGCCCGTGCGGATCACGTTCGAGCGCTCCCAGCTCGCCGGCCTCGAGCGCGAGCTCGAGCAGCTGGCCGCCGGGGTTCTCGAGCGCACGTTCGAGGTCAGCCCGACGCCTCGCCGGGGACTGTGCGCGGGCTGTCCGGCGGAGGGAGGGCTGTGCTCGTGGCCGCTCGCCTCCACGCGGCGCGAGTCCGCCGACTGTCTGTTCTGAGCGGCCCCGGCCCGGCTACGGGGCGCCGGCGGTGGGAGCCCGGGCGCGAGCCGCTCAGGCCTTGAACTCGGGCTCGAGCCCGCTCAGGTGTTGAACTCGGGCTCGGGCTTGAGCCCGCTCAGGTCTTGAACTCGACGTCGATCTTCTCGGCGTCGGAGCGCTCCTCGACCTTCGCGAGTGCGGTCAGCGCGACCTGATCGGCCTCGGCCTTGGGCGGGCCGAAGAAGCTGCGCGGCCACAGTTTGCGAGCCAGCACGGTGTTGATCTCGGCCGCGAAGATCGTCATCTGCGCTCCCAGGTGAAGCCACACCAACAGCGCGATCACGAAGCCGAACTGCGGATAGGCGCCGTGCGCCCCCTTGAGCACGTGGCCGATGTAGTAGCCGCCGAGCGCCTGCATGATCGTCCATACGATCGCGGCGAACACGACCCCGGGGAGCAGATGGCGGCTCGAGACGTTCCTGTTGGTCATCAGGCGGAAGGCGGCGGCGAACAGCCCGATGTTGAGCGCCAGCGAAAACGCGATCCCCGCGATCTGGAGCAGCACGCCGTGGCCCAGGCCGCCCGTCACGAGCCCCCCCGCGAGCGTCGCGACGATGAAGATCGCCCCGAGCGAGAACAGCAGCGCGAGCCCGCGCAGCCGTGAGTGAACGAAGCCTGCGCGGGCCTTGCGTGGCACTGCCCAGACGTGGTCAAACGCGTTCTGGGCCGCCCCCGTGACCCCGAGGCCGGCCCACAGTGACGTCGCAAGGCCGATCACGAGCGCGATCACGTTGCCGTGTAGCGCGGCGACGTCGAGCTTCTGGCCCACGATCGGGAACTGCCCCAGCACCGAATGCTTGATCGACTCCTGGGCGCCCGGGTGGCCCTGGAGCACGTATCCGAGCAGCGTCACGAACACCAGCAGCAACGGGAACAGCGAGAAGAACGCGTAGTAGGCGATTAACGCCGCGAGGCTGCCGGCCTGGTCGTCGCCGAACTTCTTGACCACAGCTGACGGCACAGCGAGCGCCCGGTGGCGCTGCTGGAATCGGTCAAAGGCGTGCATCGGACGCAGGAGGTCCATTAGCGTAGGTTCTACCCCGCCCGCGGGGGCGGCACGCGGGGTCAGGCGCTGGCGGCGAGGGCGGGAGCG
>DATNKY010000070.1:0-6061 GCA_035603155.1 Solirubrobacteraceae bacterium | reverse complement strand
CGGGACTGGCGCCGGCGCTGCGGCTGGCGCTGGACGTGCCCGAGGATCACGCGATCGATCCCCGCGCCCTGACCGCAGCGCTCGCCGCTGCGGCGCGCGCCGCCGGGGCGGAGATCCGCGAGCACGTCGACGTGAGCGGCGTGCAGTGCAGTCCAGGACGCGCAGAACAAGTCATCCTGCGAGACGGATCTACGGTCTCGGCACACGACGTCGTGATCGCGGCCGGCGCCTGGAGCGACGAGCTCGACGGGATCCCGGCCGGCGCTCGGGTCCCAGTCCGGCCCGTCAAGGGACAGATCCTGCGCCTCCACGATCCGGCCGGGCCTGGGCTGCTGCGCCGGGTGGTACGGATGGGACCGTCGTACATCGTGCCGCGCGCCGACGGGCGCTACGTGATCGGGGCGACCCAGGAGGAGCGAGGATTTGACACGACCGTCACCGCGGGTGCGACCTTCGAGCTGTTGCGCGACGCCAGCGAGCTCGTCCCCGGGGTGTCCGAGCTCGTGATCGACGAGCTCGGCGCCGGGCTGCGGCCCGCGACCGCCGACAATCTGCCCGCGATCGGCCCGAGCGGCTTGCCGGGACTGCACTGGGCCGTCGGCCACCGTCGGGGTGGGATCCTGCTCGCGCCGGTGACCGCCGAGATCGTCGTGGGCTCGCTGCTCGGCGAGCACCAGGATCCGCTCGCGCGGGCGTTCGCCCCCGCGCGTCTGCTGGCCGCGGCAGCCGGGAGCCCCGCGTGATCGTGACTGTCAACGGGCAGCCGCGCGAACTGGCGGCTGGCGCTACTGTCGCCACCGTGGTGGAGTTGCTCGATGTCGCGCCCGATGCCCGTGGGGTGGCGGTCGCGATCGATGGCGAAGTCGTGTCCCGGTCGCGCTGGACCCGGGCGGAGGTGCGCGACGGAGCGCTGATCGAGGTCGTGGCAGCGATTGGAGGAGGCTGAGATTGATGACGAACGCTGACCCATTCGTGATCGCCGGGCGCGAGCTGAGCTCGCGGCTGATCCTCGGCACAGGCGGCTTCACGAGCCACGACCTGCTCGCACGGGCATGCGAGGAGTCCGAGGCCGAGCTGTGCACGGTCGCGCTGCGGCGGCTGGATCCGGCGGCACGGGGATCGATCCTCGACGTGCTGACCGCGGCGGGCGTCGAGGTGCTCCCCAACACCGCCGGGTGCTTCACCGCGCGTGACGCGGTGATGACCGCTCATCTGGCGCGCGAGGCGTTCGAAACCGATTGGATCAAGCTCGAGGTGATCGGTGATGACCGCACGCTGCTGCCCGACGCCGTCGAGCTCCTGGCCGCGGCCGAGGAGCTTGTCGATGACGGATTCACGGTGCTGCCGTACACGACCGACGATCCCGTTCTCGCGCGTCGGCTCGAGGATGCCGGCTGCGCGGCGGTGATGCCGCTCGGCTCTCCGATCGGCAGCGGGATGGGGATCCGCAACCCGTACAACATCTCGATCATCGTCGAGCGCGCCGGCGTTCCGGTGATCGTCGACGCGGGGGTCGGCACGGCCTCGGACGCGGCCCTGGCGATGGAGCTCGGATGCGACGCGGTGCTGTGTGCGAGCGCGATCTCCCGCGCGCACGACCCGGTTGCGATGGCGCGCGCGATCAAGCTCGGGGTGCGCGCCGGTCGGCTCGCGGTCGGCGCCGGACGGATCGCGCGCCGCCACTACGCCCAGGCGTCGACGCCCGAGCAGGGGATGGCGGATCTCGAGGCACAGCTCGGAGCCCGGCCGAGCTCGCGATGACGGTCGACGAGCTGATCGACGGCTGGGAGGAGGCATGGTCCGGCAAGGATCCCGACGCGTTCGCCGACGTCTGCGCGGCCGGGATCCAATACGAGGATCCGCTCACGCCGACGCCGCTGGTCGGCGTCGAGCAGCTGAGTGAATTCGCGGCCCGGCTGTGGGCCGGGTTCCCCGATGCGCGGCTCGAGCGCACGGGCGCGAGGCTTGCCGACGGGCAGTTCGTCGCCGCGCCCTGCAAGCTGCTCGGAACCAACCGCGAGGCGTTCGAGGGTCTCCCGGCGACGAACCGGTTCCTCGTCGTGCATTGCGTCTTCTACTGCGAGCTACAGCACGAGCTGCTCCTGCGCGTCCGCGGCTTCTACGACGTCTACGACGCGGCGACCCAACTCGGGGTGCTGCCGGCGCGGGGGACGCTCGGCGGCAAGGCGCTCCTGATGCTGCGCGGCTTCGGGCTGCGCGCCGCGCGCGGCTGACGAACCGTCGGCGGGGCACGCGCTGGGAGCACCGCCGGCGAACCGTCGGCGGGGCACGCGCTGGGAGCGCCGCTGACAGCCGCTACGGGCCGCCCTCGACGGTCACCACCAGCGGTGGATGATCGGACAGGGAACCACGATCGAGCACTTCGGCCGGACTCACGGCCTCGACTCCATCGCCGACGAAGATGTGGTCGACGTCGCGCTCGCCGACGTGTCGGAGGCCGTCGAACCGCGGCTCGCGCAGGTTGAAGTCACCGCCGACCACGAGCGGCGCGCCACGCGCCCACTGCTGTGCGGTGCCCGCCGTGAGCTCTCCGTCGCGCTGCGCCCGGGCCTCGTCGCCCGACGAGTGCACGTTGACGACCCAGAAGCCGGCGGCGAGCCACACGCCGTGGGCCCAGCGGCGCTCGGGGAACCGCGTCAGCCGCAGCGAGCGCTGGCGGACGATCCGGTCATGCCGGGCGAGGATCGCGTTCGCGCCGCCGCCGTTTGAGCGGATCAGGTCCGGCCAGCGGGTCGCGATCGCCCGCCGCACGGTGAGCAGTCCGTTGCGCGAGGTCAGCACGAGCCGGTGCTCGACCCCGAGGTCGTCGCCGAGCTGCGCCGGCCACCACGGCGGGACCTCCTGCAGCAGCGCGACGTCCCACTCCCAGCCGGCGAGCGCGGCCGTGAACTCGCGGCGCAGATCGCGCCCGGCCGGCGGCTGGGCACGGCCGTGCATCAGATTCCAGGTCAGCACTCGCAGGCGCATCAGAGTCGTCTGAACGTACACTGCTGCGCTTGCCACGCCACTTCCTCACCGGAGCTGAGCTGAGTGCCGACGAGCTCGACGCCCTGCTCGTCCGAGCGGCCGAGCTCAAGCGGGCGCCGCTGTCCTCGCAGGCGCTGGCGGCGAAGACGATCGCCCTGATCTTCCAGGCGCCGTCGACTCGCACGCGCGTGTCGTTTCAGGTCGGCGTGTTCGAGCTCGGCGGGCAGCCGATGGTCCTGCGCAGCGACGAGATGCAGCTCAGCCGGGGCGAGTCGGTACGCGACACCGCGTACGTCCTCTCGCGCCACGTGGCGGCGATCGGGATTCGGACCGGAGCCGACGAACCGGTGCAGGATCTCGCCCGACACGCGACCGTGCCGGTCTTCAACATGTTGACCGCCGGGCATCACCCGTGCCAGGCGCTGGCCGATCTGCTGACGCTCCGCGAGACGTTCGGCGAGCTCCGTGGTTTGAAGGTCGCCTACGTCGGTGACGGCAACAACGTCGCGCGGTCATTGGCGATCCTCGGCGCGCTCGCGGGCGTCGAGGTCCGTGTCGCCGCGCCCGATGGATTCCAGCTCGACCCCGTCGCTGACGCGACCTTGACCTCCGACCCGCGCGCCGCCGCCGAGGGCGCCGACGCGGTCTACACCGACGTGTGGGTCAGCATGAGCGACGATCCATCGACCGCCGATCAGCGCCGCCGCGCGTTGGCGCCGTACCGCATCGACGACGATCTTCTGGACCTTGCCGCGCCACACGCGATCGCGCTTCACTGTCTGCCGGCCCACCCGGGTGACGAGATCACCGAGGAGGTCCTGTACGGCGAGCGCCAGCGGATCTGGGACCAGGCTGAGAACCGACGGCACGCTCAGAAGGCGCTGCTCGAGTGGCTGTTGTCTGAAACGGCATAGTTGTTGTTAGCGCCCCGTGTCCAGGTTGGATACGCTCGCGCGACCGCAAAGCCAGCGAGGAGTACAAGCATGCCCGCCCCGAAACGTTCGTCGTCAAGCTCGAAGAAGTCCTCGACGGCTGCCAAGCCTGCGGCGAAACGCTCTGGCGCTGCCGCCGCCAAGAGCGGCGCCAAGGCAACCGCAACCAGCGCCCGCAAGGCGGCCGCCGGCACGGCCGCGCAGGCCAAGGCCGGCGCGGCCAAGACCGCAAGCACGGCCAAGACCGGAGCGAAGCAGACGCGCACCAGTGCCAAGAGCGCCGCGACCAAGACCCGTCGTGCGAGCGCGAGCTCGACGAGTGCCTCGGTCCCGGAGCAGCTCGCCACCGGCGACATCAAGCCGCGCGACGTCGTGATGCTGACCCGCGAGCGGATCCAGGACATCCTCGATGACGCCGCTGCGCGCGGCCGCGTCACGCGCAAGGACGCCAACGAGCTGGTCGGCGAGCTCGTGCGCCGTGGCCGCCAGCAGGGCGACGACGTTCGCGGCGAGATCGACCAACTGCTCGAGCGGGGCCGTGGCCAGCTCGGGTCCGCTACCAAGAAGGCGCTCAAGCGCGAGCCGGTCGATCGGATCGTGCGCGAGGCAGACCGCGCCCGGCGCAAGGTCGGCGTCGGTCCGTCGTTCCCGATCCTCGGCTACGACGAGCTCAATGTGCCACAGGTGAAGACCCGCCTCGGCGATCTGAGCAAGCCTCAGCTGCGCAAGGTGCTGACCTACGAGCGCGCGCACGCGAACCGCAAGTCGGTCACCGCCGCGCTGGAGAAGGCGATCGGGTAGCGCCTGCAGTGGGCGGCGTGCGGCCCGTGGGCCGCGGCTGCCATGCTGGTAGTCGGTGGAGACGACCGAAACCAAACAGACTCGCCCGCAGCGCGGCGACGAGCTCGAGCTGAGGATCGACTCGCTCGCGTACGGCGGCGCCGGCGTCGCACGCCTGGACGGCTATGTCGTGTTCGTCCAGGGCGCGATCCCGGGCGATCGCGTCCGCGCGGTGATCGGCAAGCGCAAGCGCGCCTACGCCGAGGCGCGCGCCGTCGAGGTGCTGGTGCCGAGCCCGGACCGGATCGCGCCCCTCGCCGACCATCCCGGAGCGCCCTGGCAGGTGCTTCCATACGAGCGCCAGCTCGAGGTCAAGCAGGCGCAGGTCGACGAGGCGCTGCGGCGGATCGGAAAGCTCGATCGATTCGCGCTGGAGCCGATCGTGCCCGCGGTCGAGCAGTGGCGCTACCGCAACAAGCTCGAATATTCGTTCGGCACCGACGACGCCGGCGAGCTCGTCTGCGGCTTTCACGCGCCCGGGCGGTGGGATCAGATCGTCCCGCTCACCGACTGCCTGCTCGCCTCCGAACGCGGGAACGAGGCGCGCGAGCAGATCGTCGCCTGGTGTCGCGAGCAGTCGCTGACGCCGTATGACCGCCGCACCGGCGAGGGAGCGCTGCGCAATCTCGTCGTCCGCGAAGGGCGGCGCACCGGCGCGGTCCAGGTCAGGCTCGTGACGAGCGCCGGTGTGCGGCTGCACCGCGATTCGCTCGCGGCAGCGGGGGCCGGGCTCGACGGGCTGTTGTGGACGAGAACCGAACGGCTCGGCGAGACGACAGCCGGCGGCGAGACCGAGCTGCTGGCCGGCACGGAGCGGTTCGAGGAGGTGCTCGGGTCGATGCGGTTCTCGATCTCCTCGGAGGCTTTCTTTCAGACCAACACCGAGATGGCCGAGCGCCTGTACGAGCTCGCGATCGAGTACGCGCGGCCGACCGGCTTCGAGCGCGTGTTCGATCTCTACTGCGGGATCGGCACGATCGGCCTCTCGATCGCCCCGCGCGTCGGCGAGGTGTGGGGGCTCGAGCTGATCGAGGAGGCGATCGCCGACGCGATCGCCAACGCGCGGGCGAACGAGATCGGCAACGCACGCTTCTTCGCCGGCGATGTCCGGCTGGCGCTGCGCGAGCTGGTTGAAAGGGCGGGACGTCCCGACACGGTGGTCATTGATCCGCCGCGGGCCGGCCTGTCACAGAAGGTCGTGCGCCGGATCATCGAGGCGGCCCCCGCGCGCATCGTGTACGTGTCGTGCAACCCGACGACGCTGGCGCCGAACGCCGCGCAGCTGGTGGAGGCTGGCTACC
>DATNKY010000764.1:0-8142 GCA_035603155.1 Solirubrobacteraceae bacterium | reverse complement strand
GGACGCTGATCGCCGAGGGTGACGAGAGCCCGACGCGGCAGGTGTTCGGCGCGATCGGGATCAAGGAGACGCTCGAGCGCGCGGCCGAGCTGATCGGCTACGGCGAGGAGCTGCCCGACAACGAGGGGATCGGCTTCGCGTGCGGGTGGTGGCCCTCGTTCGGGGTCCCTTCGGGCGCCTACGTCAAGCTCAACGGCGACGGCACCGGGACGATCGTGACCGGCGCCCAGGAAAACGGCAGCGGCGCCGTGATGGGGCTGCCGCTGCTCGCGGCGCAGGTGCTCGGGATGCGCCCCGATGACTTCTCGGTCCTCTATCAGGACACCGACGCCGGTCCCTGGGACATGGGCTCGAGCGGCTCGCAGACGACGTTCAACAACGGCCGCGCGGTGACCGAGGCGGCCGGGGAGGTCGCCGACAAGCTGCGCGAGCTCGCGGCCGAGAAGCTCGAGATCGACCCCGTTGATCTCGAGCTCCACAACGGCATGGTGACGGTCAAGGGCGCGCCGCAGAAGGCCGTCTCGATCGCCGAGCTCGCCGGGAGCGGCGAGGCGATTCTCGGCAAGGGCTCAGGCCCGGTCCCCGAACAGCCCGACTGCTCGCCCGACAGCGGCTGTCTCGGCCGGCTCGGGATGGAGTCGTTCCTCGAGCCGCAGTTGATCACCCATGCGATGCACGTCCGCGTGGACCCCGAGACGGGAGTCGTGCGCGTCCTGCGCGCGGCGGCGGTGCACGACTCGGGCGTGATCCTGAATCCGATCGGCGCGCGCGGACAGGTCCTCGGCGGGGTCGTGATGGGGATCGGACAGGCGCTGTCGGAGGGGATGCAGCTCGACGAGAGCGGCCGCCAGCGCAATCCACACCTGCTCGACTACAAGCTCGTCACCAGCGCGGACGCGCCGCCGATCGAGATCGACTTCGTGCAGACGCCGGCCGTCGACGGTGGCCCGAACGGCTCCAAGGGGATGGGGGAGCCGCCGTGCGTGCCGACGCCCGGCGCCGTCGCGAACGCGATCGCGCGCGCGACAGGCCAGCGCGTGCGAAGCCTCCCGATGACGCCCGAGCGTGTCTGGGAGGCGACACATTGAGCGCCTCGCTGACGGTCGCCACCACCGTCGATGACGCTCTCAGCGCGCTCGCCGGGGGCGCACGGGTGGTGGCGGGCGGCACCGATCTCGTCGTCGGCGCCCGTCAGGGAAAGGCGCCGCTGCCTGAACAGCTGATCGCGATCCACCGGCTCACCGAGCTGCGCCGGATCAACCAGAGCGATGAGGCGCTGCGCGCCGGCGCGCTCACGACCCACGCTGACCTTGTCGCCGACACGACCGTCCGGCGTCAGCTGACGGCGCTCGCGGACGCGTGCGCGATCGTCGGCTCGCACGCGACCCGCGCCGTCGGGACGATCGGCGGCAACCTGATGAACGCGTCACCGGCGATGGAGAGCGGCGGCCCGCTGCTGTGCTTTGGCTCGACCGTCACGCTCCGGTCGGCGCAGGGCAGCCGGACGCTAGGGATCGCGGAGCTGCTCGCCGGTCCCGGACGGACCACCGCTCAGCCCGGCGAGCTGCTCGAATCGGTCACGATTCCGTTCCCGCCGGCCGCGGCGGGGAGCAGCTACGTCCGGCTCGAGTATCGCCGTCAGATGGAGATCGCCGTCGTGGGCGCGACCGCGGTGGTCGCGTTCGGTGACGGCAAGATCACCCACGCGCGGGTCGCGATCACCGCGCTGGCGCCTACCATCCGCCGCGTCGAGGAGGCCGAGCAGGCGCTGCTTGGCAGCGACGGTGGCTCGGACGCAGCAGGAGCCGCGTCGCGGGCAGTTGCCGAGGCGTCGCTACCGATCACGGATGTGCGGGCCTCGACCAGATACAGGAAGGCGATGGCGGCGGTGATCGGGCGGCGGTCGGTCGAAGTGGCGGTCGCGCGCGCCCGCGGAGAGCAGATTCCAATCCCGGCGAGTCCCGAAACGCACGGAGGCCTGAGATGAAGGTGGCAGCGACGCTGAACGTGAACGGAATCTCGTACCCGATCGAGATCGACCCGCACCTGAGCCTGCTGCGCGCCGTGCGCGAGGTGATCGGACTGACAGGCGCCAAGGAGGGCTGCGACGACTCCGAGTGCGGCGCCTGCATGATGCTGCTCGACGGCGAGCCGGTGAACTCGTGCTCGTATCTCGCGCTGCAGGCTGAGGACCGCGAGGTCACCACCGTCGAGGGGCTCGCGGCTCCCGGCGAGCTGAGCAATCTGCAGCGCGCGTTTCTCGAGCATGGCGGAGTGCAGTGCGGCTTCTGCACGCCCGGGATGCTGATCTCGGCTGCCGCGCTGTTGAGCCGCTCCGCCGAACCGAGCGAGGAGGAAGTCCGAATCGCGCTCGCGGGCAACCTGTGCCGTTGCACCGGGTATCAGGGGATCGTCAACGCGGTGCTCGAAACCGCCGCGAACTCCGACTGACCGAGCCGACCGGGGGGCGCGCACGCTTGATCTGCTGGATTCAGGACGCCCCGGGACGCGATGCCTTCGGCCCGCCGCCGGATCGTTGGACGGTGCGGGACTACCCGGCCGACGTCACGCAGGCGGCCGACCGCGAGCTCGTTGAGGTCGTGATCCCCGAGGGCCCGGATGGCCTCGAGTTGGAGCACCTGCCGGCGCTCCGTCTGGTCCAGACGCGCACCGCGGGCGTCGACTGGATCATCGAGCTGATCCCCGACGGCGTGACGCTCTGCGACGCCACCGGCTCGCGCGACGCGGCGATGGCCGAGTGGGTGGTCGCGGCGATCCTCGCCGACTACAAGCGCGCCCGCACGTACGTCGAGCTGCAGTCGGCTCACCGCTGGGAGCACATTGATGACCTGCTCGACGTGGTCGGCGCGCGGGTGCTGATCCTCGGGTACGGAGCGATCGGGCGCGCCGTCGAGGAACGCCTGAAGCCATTCGGAACGAGCTTTCTCCGGGTCGCTCGCAGCGCGCGCGCGGGCGTGCATCCCGCAACCGAGCTGCCCGAGCTGCTCCCGGTCGCCGACGTGATAGTCAACCTGATGCCGCTGACCGACGAGACGCGCGGAATGCTCGGTCCCGACCTCCTGGCACTGATGCACGACGGCGCGCTGTTCGTCAACGCGGGCCGGGGCAAGACGGTCGACACGGACGCGCTCGTCGCCGAGCTGCAGGCCGGGCGGATCCGCGCGGTCCTCGACGTCGTCGACCCCGAACCACTCCCGGCCGAGCATCCACTTTGGAGTCTGCCGAGCGCGATCATCAGCCCCCACTGCGCCGGTGACACGATCGGCGCCGAGCGCGCGGCGTGGAGACTGGCGGGTGAGCAACTGCACCGCTACGCGGCCGGCGAGCAGCTGCGCAATGTCGTGACCGACGGCTACTGACCGGCGACGCGCCCGCGTCGACGGGCTCGCTAGGTCGCGGCGAGCCCCGACCCGACCCAGTCGCTGCCGCCCTTGGCGCCGGGCGGGATGAAGAAGTAACCGCCGCCGACCGGGGTGATGTAGTCGACCATCGGCTCGCCCTCGAGCCGGTTCTGGATTTTGACGAACTGACGCGCCGGGTCCTGGTTGAAGGCGAGGAACAGCAGCCCCTGGTCGAGATCGCCGGCCTCGTCGATGCCGCGGTGGTAGTTGTAGCCGCGGCGCAGGATCCGCTGGTCGGCGGTCGCCTGCGTGCGCGGGTTGGCGAGGCGGATGTGAGCGTCGAGCGGGATCCGCTTGCCTTCGGGGTCGCTCGGGTAGTCCGGATCCTGGAACTCGCTGGTCCCGCCGAGTGGCGCGCCGGTGACGCGATAGCGACCGATCATCTGCTCCTGCTCGAGCATCCCGACCCGATCCCAGAATTCGACGTGCATGCGGATCGTGCGGGCAACGAGGTAGGTGCCGCCGGCGGTCCATGACGGCTCGCCGCCGCCTGGCTGGACCCAGATCACGCGGTTCATCTCTGCGGGGTCGGAGACGTGCGGGTTCGAGGTCCCGTCGCGGAACGCGAACAGGTTGCGGGCGTTGCTCTTCTCGGTCGGTCCGCGCTTGGCGCTCTGGAAGCCATCGAGCGTCCAGCGCACGACCAGGCGCCCGGCCACGGCGCGCAGGATCTCGCGCATCGTGTGCACCACCGTGTCGCGGTGGTTGGCGCAGATCTGCAGCACGATGTCGCCGCCGGCGCGAGCCGGGTCGATCTCGTCGTGAGAGAACGTCGGCATCGTCGTGAGGTGCCTCGGGCGCTTGGAAGCGAGCCCGTAACGGCTGTCGAACAGCGACGAGCCGAAGCCGATCGTGACCGTCAGCGAGTCGGGGCTGTCGATCGAGCCGAGGATTCCCGAATCCGGTGGTGGATCGTCGACCTCCTGGACGCCCACCGGGGTGCCGTCCGTCAGTTGGCGCGCCTCGGCGGAGATCGACTGCAGCGCCTCGAACAGAACGGCGGTGTTGGGCGCGATGCTGTCGAGCGCGATGACCGTGGCCTCGTTCTGGTGCGGGTCGAGGATCCCCGACTGATGGGCTCCGTCAAACGGCAAGCGCGAGTTGAGCGAACGCTTGTTGACCTGCTCGGCCTGTGCTTCCGGGGTCAGCGTCACCGGGCTCGCCGATGCCTGCTCGCTCAGACCGGCCCCGATCGCCGCACCGATGCCGCCGGCGCCGACGAGGCCGACCGAGCGAGTCAGAAAACGGCGACGGTCGAGTGGCTTCATCCGGAGGCCTTTGGGATCGAGGGGATGATGGGGATCGGCGTCGTCTCGAGCGTACCGGGGATGTCCTCGAGCGCGCCGAGCGCGCCGGCCAGCGTGCCGTTGACCTGCTCACGCTGGACCGGGGTGAGCTGCGTCAGCGTCGGCCAATCTCCGCCGTGCTCGGAGCGCACCCTGTCGAAAAGATGCTGGAGCTGCAGCAGCCAGTTCTGGACCTCGACGTAGGTGTTGTCGCGACCCTGAAGGAGCGGGGCCAATGTCGAGACGAGCTCCTTGGTGGCCGAGATGCCGGCGGCCGTGCCGAGCACGCCGGCGCCGCTCCAGGGGACGTCGACGCCGCTGAGGAAGTCGCGCTGGGCGTCCTCGAGGATCTCGTGTGCGCGCGCGGCGTAATCGAGCGGGTCGATCTCGACCTTCGGCACCACGCGCCGCAATGTGACGTCATCACGTTGGAGCTGTACGACCCATTTGACGAGCGACTGCGGCGCGGCCCCGGTCCAGAGCCCCATCTCGATCCGGTGCAGGCCGCTGAAGTGCGCATTGCGCGTGACGGTTTCGGGCATTCCATCCATTCGCGCGTCAATCGTTCCCGGGAGCAGGCCATACACGGCTCCGAGACGGAGGTAGTCAGACCACGCGACGCCCCATGCTCGCTTGGCCGCCGGGCGCGAGCCGGACGCCAGCGCGTTGCGCAGCGCGGGCAGGTCGTGGCCCAGCCGTACCGCCCAACGCTCGGCGTAGACGCGGAAGTGACCTTCCGGACGGGCGAACGTGCCCGGAGGCAGCGGCACCAGATCCCCAGTCGGCTGTCCGCTGGGGGTGACGCCCTGATCCTCCTGGGCGGCCACTGCGGTTCCGAACTTCTTGGCCGGGATGTCGGTGCCCACCACCTTGGTGATGTGCCTGTGCAGATGGTTGGTCGGGTCCTGGTGGGGCGCCACGCTGGCGACGCTGAACGGCTTCTTGCTGTCATTGCTGCCGCCCGGGATCAAGGCGGCCGCAACGATTGCGATCACCGCCAGCCCCAACAGGCCGGCAGCGATCTGCAATGTCCGGCGCAGGCGGGGCGAGCTCTTGGCGCTCGGCGGACCGTTCGATTCGTTGTTCGGAGAGGCTTCCATCGGGGCAGTCGCCGCGTCGGGACGCGGCCGGTTGCAAGGTAGTAACGCCAAGCCTGCCGGTTGTTAACAAGACGTGGCCAGACCCTGGGCCGGAGGCGCCGTTTTGACGACCACAAGATGGTCACATCCGGATGACGCACGGTTCACACGACCGGGGCGGCGCCGACAGAGGATGCCGCATGGCGCTTCCGCGCGGCGGCCGCGGCGCGCGACCTCCTCTACTGGCCGCCCTATCAGCAAAGGAGCCTTTGTTGGCTACGCGCAAGAAGCGGATCTTCGCGGCAGCGGCGGGCGCAGCAGCGGTTGGGGCCGCAGTGCTCGGCCTGTCCGTCTCCTCGGCGACTCCTTCGAGCAGCTCTCTGCCTGCTCCGAATACGCCGATCAAGCACCTGGTCGTGATTTATGACGAGAACATCTCGTTCGACCACTATTTCGGGACCTACCCGTTCGCGACCAACCCTCCGGGTGAGCCGCAGTTCCACGCTCTGAAGGGGACTCCCTCCGTCAACGGCCTCAATGATGCGCTGCTGACGGCCAACCCGAACCTGAACCTGCCCCAGCGCCTCGGCCCCGACCAGGCGATCACCTGCGATCAGAACCACGGCTACTCGGCGGAGCAGGCCGCCTTCGACAGCGGCCTGATGGACAAGTTCGTGCAGGACACGACGGGCGGCGGCTGCGCCCAGCACACGTTCCCCAACCAGTCGGATTACGGCCCGAACGGGATCGTGATGGACTACTACGACGGAAACACCGTCACCGCGCTGTGGAACCTCGCGCAGCACTTCACGCTCAACGACAACTCGTACAACACGCAGTTCGGGCCCTCGACGCCGGGCGCGATCAACCTGATCAGTGGTCAGACCAACGGCGCCACGGCCCACGGCGGAACGAGCTCGAACATCGCCAACGGCACGCTGATCGGCGATGCCGAGCCGCTGTTCGATCAGTGCTCGAACGCGAGCACGCCGCTGAACCCCGACGGCACTCCGGGCGGCGTCACCGCCTCGTTCAGCGGACGCAACGTCGGCGATCTGATGAACACCGCCGGTGTGACCTGGGGATGGTTCCAGGGCGGCTTCCAGCCCTCGTCGTTCCAGAGCGGCCGGGCGATCTGCGGCACCCAGCACACGAACATCGGCGGGGCGACGCAGAACGACTACGTCGAGCATCACGAGCCGTTCCAGTACTACGCCTCGACGGCGAACCCGAACCACAACTCGCCGGCGGCGGTCTCGGACGTGGGCGTCAGCGATCCGGCCGGTACCCCGATGACCCAGGCGGTCAACCACCAGTACGACCTGTCGTGGTTCACCAAGGCACTGGACAACGGCAACCTGCCGCAGGTCTCGTTCCTCAAGCCTCCGGCTTATCAGAACGGGCACGCCGGCAACTCGGACCCGCTCGATGAGCAGCAGTTCCTCGTCAACACGATCAACCAGATCGAGCAGTCCAAGGACTGGAACAGCACGGCGATCGTGATCGACTACGACGACTCCGATGGTTGGTACGACCATCAGATGGGGCCGATCATCCGTCAGTCGCAGGACGTCAATGACGCCCTGACGGGACCGGGCAAGTGCGGCTCGGCGGCGACGCCGCCGGCGCAGAACGACCGGTGTGGTGTTGGTCCACGGACGCCGCTGCTCGTCATCTCGCCGTACGCGAAGCAGAACTTCGTCGACAACACGTTCACGGAGCAGGCATCGATTACGAAGTTCATCGAGGACAACTGGAACCTCGGGCGGATCGGCAACAGCTCCGCGGACTCGTCGGCGGGAACGCTGATGAACGCGTTTACCTTCACCGGCACCAAGCGCGCTCCGGCGATCATCATGAACCCGAACACGGGCGAGGTCGTCAAGACGATCCCGTCCGGTGGCAGCGCCAGCTCGACCAGCAGCACCAGCAGCGGCAGCTCGGCAACGTCGTCGGCTTCGGCGAGCAGTGGTAGCTCGTCGAACTCGCTCAGCGCTGCCGCCGAAAAGGCCGCCGTCGTGAGCTCGGTCAAGTTCAGCTGCCACCAGGCGGCGAGCGGATTCCGGATCACGCTCAGCTGCTCGACCAGCAACAAGTCGAAGGCACCCGCGATGGTCAGGGCTCGCCTGTACCACGGCAAGAAGCTGGTCAGCAACGTGGCTTCACGGATGCATCAGCACCGTGTGAAGATCACGATCCGGCTTCGCCACAACGCGGCACACGGGCGCTACACGACCCGCGTGTCCGTTGATGCCGGCGGTAGCGTCGCCGCGTGGACGCGCTCGCTGCGCATCGGCTAAGCGACGCATCACATATAGCGATTCCGATCAGAGGGGTCCGGGCACTGCCCGGGCC
>DATNKY010000804.1:0-9840 GCA_035603155.1 Solirubrobacteraceae bacterium | reverse complement strand
CCGCTGGCCCCGGTCGTCTCGACGAGCCGCTCAAGCGCCGGTCCGGCAAGCTCGGGCTTTCCGCACCGGACGGCAGCCTCGATGAGCTCGGGCACCGCCCACGTTTGCGCGCCGAGGTCGTCGGCGCGGTGACCGGCTTGCCGTGCCGCGTCGAGCGCGGCGTCGTACTGGGCGAGCCCGTTATGGAGCGTTGCCCTGGCAAACGGTCCGTACGCCAGCACAGCGCCCTCTCCCCTCGACACGGCGTCGCGCAGTGTGGATTCGAGCTCCGAAAGCTCGGTCTCCTGACCGCGAAGAGCGGCCAGGGAGAGCGCGCCGTAGGGGTGCGTGGGGATCCCGGTGGCCTCAGCGGCCGCTTGCATCTCGACGACCAGCGACGCCGCTGCCGACAGCTCGCCGGACATGGCATACAAGACGGTGCGAGGATCGAGGACGATGGGGATGGCAGTGAGCGCCCCGGCTTCCCTGACGAGTTCGACGTGTCGCGCCGACAGCAGCGCCCATGTTTGATCGTCCCAGAGATCGCCGGCGGCCCAGCTGGCCATCACGAGCCGGCGGGCCTCGCCAGGCTGAAGAGACGTGTCCCTGAGGGACGCGCCCAGGGCCTCCTTGAGGAGCGGCGCACCCGCCGCGTAGCCTTCGGTGGACCGGATCGCCAGCGCGTGCAGCAGAAGATCGCGCGGACGTGGAGGATCCACGAGCGGAGGAGCTGCGAGTGCGGCGCTACTCACTTCCTCTATCCCGGCGCCGCGAGCCAGACGACCGGCGAAATACGCGGCGTTCATGGCCTCCAGGTAAGTCGTGCCCGCGAGCATCGGATCAACCGCCTCGAGGTCGCGGGCTGCCTTGAGCAGCAGCTCGGTCGCGTCACTGTTGCGCCGCGACGCGAACGCGATCTCCGCGTACACCAGTCGCATCCGAGCGCGCAGTTGCTCGTCGACCGCGCCGGCCTCGACCATGGCGAGCAGGGTGAAGGCGTCCTCGAGCGATCCCGCCTCGTACTTGGTCTGCGCCGCCGCCAGCGACCGTTGCGCGCGACGTAGGGGGTCCTTCGTCAAGGCGGCGGCCCGCTCCAGAAACGCAGCTGCCGCAGACATCCCGCCGCGTGACTGAGCCCTCGCGGCCGAGCGCTCGAGCTCAGCGGCCACCTCTTCATCCGGTCCAGAGACGGCCCGCGCGCGATGCCAGGCGCGGCGATCGGGATCGACCCGTGCGTCGGTCGAGTCAGCCAGGGCCTGGTGGACCTGCCGGCGCTCCGACGGTGATGCCGCCCCATAGACGGCCGAGCGCACCAGCGGATGACGAAATCGGAACCTCGCGCGCACCTCGATCAGCCCTGCCGACTCCGCGGGGTCGAGCGCCGGACGGGTGATTCCGAGCCTCCCGGCGGCGCGCCACAGGAGCGCCGGATCCCCGGTCGGCTCCGCCGCCGCCACAAGCAGGAGCCGCTGCGTGTCATCCGGCAGCGCCTCGAGTTGCTTCACGAAGCTCTCCTCGATCCTGCCTTCGAGCGACAGAGCTCCCGGCAGCCCGAAGCCGCCGGCCAGCTGCGCCCGCGAAAGCCCCCGCGGCAGCTCCAACAACGCCAGCGGATTCCCCCCCGTTTCCGCCAGAAGCTCGTCGGCGACCCGTTCATCCAACCGCCCCGGAATTACCGATGCCAACAGCGCGCGTGCATCGCCGTCCCGGAGCCCGGCGACGACCAACTCCGGCAGGCCCGCGAAGTCGTCATTTCGTTCAGGCGCAGCGAACAGCACCACGACCGACTCCGCCAGCAACCTCCGGGCGACGAAGGCCAACGTCCGAGCGGACGCTCGGTCTAACCACTGCGCATCATCGACCACGCACAAGAGCGGGCTCTCGGCCGCCACCTCCGATAGGAGGCTCAACACCGCGAGCCCAACGAGAAAGCGATCCGGCACGGCGCCGGCGCGCAGCCCGAACGTCGTCAGAAGAGCATCGCGCTGCGGAACGGGAAGGCGCTCGAGGTACTCGAGCACAGGCGCGCACAATTGATGCAGCGCAGCGAACGCAAGCTCGGCCTCTGACTCAACCCTGACCGCGCGCAGAACTCTCAGGTCCGACGCCGAGGCGATCGCGTAGTCGAGGAGCGCAGTCTTCCCGACCCCCGCCTCGCCCTCCAGCACCAGGGCCCCGCTTCTCCCAACGCGCGCCCCATCGAGCAGCCGATCGAGTACGGCGCATTCGTCGCGCCGACCGCGCAGCATCAGCCCCCCGGGAGCTGACTGACCGCCAGCCATAGAACGGCCATCCTAGAGCCATCTTGCGCAAATGTCTGTGTCCGCGCGTCGCGCTCAGGGCGTGCGGCCGTCCAGACGAACGTTCCAGGGATCGATCGTCTCGATCACAAGGTGCGTCCCCTCCCAAGGATCGCGGACCAACTGTGCACGGAGTGCGTCCTCGGAGTCGGCCTCGGCTGCGTAGGCGACACGGATCTCGTCGCTGAGAGGGCCGCCGAGGATGATGATGCCTCGATCAACGAGCTCGTCCACAAATTCGGCATGAGCGACGAAGCCCTCCTGCTGCTCGAGCGCCAGCGATGGATCCCACCGGGGACCCGAACGACGGAGCACCACCAAGAACATCGCCATGCGGTACTTCTAGCGCAACCGTGCAATCCCTCGTGTCGGCGATTGCCACGTCTTGCGTCGTCGAGCATCATTTCGTGACATGACCACGACACTGATCACGGGAGCAAACAGGGGCCTTGGCTTTGAGGTCGCTCGCCAGCTGGCCAATGCCGGCCATCAGGTCTGGATCGGCGCGCGCGATCAGGCACGCGGCCAGCAAGCGGCCGACACGCTCGGCGCCAGATTCGTCGGACTCGATGTCACCGATGACGCCTCCGTCGCGGCCGCGACCGAGACCGTCGCGGCGCTCGACGTCCTCATCAACAACGCGGGCATAAGTGGGGGTCGCATCACCCCGATGCAAGCAACCGTCGAGCAGATGCGCATGGTCTATGAAACGAACGTGTTTGGACCGGTCCGCGTCCTGCGTGCGTTCATCCCGTTGCTCGAGAACTCCTCCGCGCCGGTGGTCGTCAACGTCTCGAGCGGCGTTGGCTCTCTGAGTCTCGCTTCCGACCACCAGAGCCCCTTGAGTCAAGCCAACTTTCCCGTCTACGCCTCTTCCAAAGCTGCTCTCAACATGCTGACCGTCCGGTACGCCGCTGCGTTCCCGACGATGCGAATCAACTCTGTCGATCCGGGCTTCACGGCGACCGACTTCAACGGCCATCGAGGCACGCAAACCGTCGAGGAGGGCGCCGAGGCCATCGTCCGCTACGCCCTGATCACCGGCAGCGGGCCGACGGGCGGCTTCTTCGACCGAAACGGCACCGAGCCGTGGTGACGGATCGCTTCGCTAATTGAACCGGCTTAGGGCCGCGCCGGAGACGGTGTCTTCCTCGCAAACGGAGCTGTCCCGAGCGCATTGCTGGCGCGAGCGATGTAACGCAGCGCGCGCCACTTCGAGCCCGGTCCAATAAAGCGAGCAAGCATTCTGCCGTCGGTCAGCTGAACCGCCCAGCCGTGGCGAATCGGCCTGATCATCATCAACAGGGCGTTCATCGACGCATCACTCCCATGAGCCGATTGGTGCTGTTCGAGTTTGAGGTCATTTTCGAAACGAATCTTTCTGATGCAGTTGAGTTATCAATTGTACGCCGGGCGCCGAGCATCCTGGCGATCGTCCGCTCGTCAGTCATGATCGAGCCTCGAAGGCCGGTTCCAGGGCGCCGCCGCGGCGTCGAGCTCGACCCGGGCTCGAGGGAAACGCCAGGTGACCGGCGTATTGCGCCTAGGGCGCGTCGGGCTCGGCGTCCCGCCCGACGAAGCTCACGCGGTGCTTGCGACAGCGTCGATCGGCAGCGGCTCTGCGAGCGGTGCACATGCGGCGGCGGGGGACGACGAGTGCCTGAGCGTATGACGTAACCGGATGAAGGCGATCGCCCCGATAACGGCGGGGACGCCGAGCTGAAATAGCCGATATGCGAGCACAGCTGCGGCGGCCTGCGAGAGCGAGCTGCCGTAGAGCACCATTGCTCCGATCAAGCCACCATCGGTGCCGCCGACACCGGCTGGGATCGGAATCAGCCCGCCGAGCTGACCGATCACGTAGGCGAAGATCAGCGGGGCCAGCGGCAGCCCTCCGCCGACAGCAGCGAATGCGGCGATCAAGGCGGCGATATCGAAACCGAGGTACCCGATCGCTCCGGCGATCGCCTGCCACTGACCGGTGCGCAGCAGGTGCCCCGTGTCACGAATCCCCTTGTCCAGCGTGACTGCCGCGGATCGCAGCCGGCCGCCGACGCTGCTACCGGTCTTGGCTGGATTGACCCGAGCGAGCAACAGCGGCAGCAGCGCGATCACTGCCGCCACACTCCACGCGGCTGCTGACAGGACGAGCGTGAGGACGATCGGGATATGACCGGAGAACAAGCCCGTCAGCAGCAGCGGCCCTAGTACAGCGGCGACCGCGAAGTTCGGGACGCTGGTGAGCACGAAGAACGAGACGCTTCGGCGACCGATATGTTCGCTCGACATCCCTCCCTGGTGCAAAGCCCAGGCACCGAGGGCAAGTCCGCCCGCCCCTCCCGTTGGTACCAACACGTTCGTCGCTTGCTCGGCCAGGGATAGCTGAGCGCTGAACCGCCAGCTCATACGCGGGCAGAACACGTAACGAAATGCGACCACATTGGACAGGCAAGAGGCCAGCTTCAGAAGACCGATCAACCCGAGAAGGGCGAGATCTGCCTGCGCAAAGCGATTGCGCAATGTTCCCAGCCCCGGAAGAGAGCTCACTGCGACGACAACGAGCGCGACCAACACCACGAGCGCCGCGAGCCTGCGGATCAGGTGCTTGGAGTCCAGCTCGTCGGGCATCACCTCCGGAGCCGGGGTTGGAACAGCTTCGGGTGCGTTCGCGGCCATACACCACCAGCCTATCCGTACGTGAAGCTCGGGAATCCGGCTGCGCCGCGTGCCGAGATGGACAGGCCCACGGCGTCGCCTCGGTCCGTGCCGTTGCCGTGTACTGCGGCCACCGGAGTACGGATGCTCCGAATCCGACTACCCTCTCCGATGACGCGGCGCGATCGCACGCGCGCGTGAACGGACTTAGGGGCTATCCGATCTCTACCAATCGGCGTGCTGGCCACGCCCGTCTTAGGAGCTTTAGTCAATGACCAATCGTTTGTCCCACGCTCGGCTGCGCGCGCTGGGCGCCGGCGGCATCGCTGCCGCCGCGCTGGCAGTCGCGTTCACGGTCGCGACATCCGCTACGGCAGCGACGCCGGCGCAGGCGTCTTGCACCGGCATCAGCTTCTCGGTGCTTCACAACGATCAGTCGGGCGGCGTGATCCTGCCCGCCGGCAAGTACACGGTCTCGAGCCCGAACCTCGGCTGCAAGCCGGCGTCGAACTTCTTCACGACGTTCCTGAACAAGTACAACGGCGCGATCCCGGGCTGGAAGGGCAAGGCGATCGCCAAGGGCTGGGGCACGTACACCAAGAACAACAGCAATACGCAGTTCACGGTGAAGTGGAGCAAGGCGAAGGGCGGCGGTTCGGGCAACAGCTGCACGACCTCGGCGCTGAAGGTGTCGCTCGGCCCGGCGAACGGGACGGCCGGTACGACGTTCTACCCGCTGAAGTTCGTCAACACGAGCAAGACCAGCTGCACCATGAGCGGTTACCCGGGCGTCTCGGCGGTGACGAGCAGCGGCAAGCAGATCGGCAACGCGGCGAAGCGGATCCAAACCAAGTTCAGGACCGTCACGCTTGCGCCGGGCAAGCAGCAGAGCGCCTCGATCGGCATCGTCGACGCCGGCAACTTCCCCGCGGCGAGCTGCAAGCCTGTCACGGCCGCCGGCCTGAAGGTGTTCCCGCCCAATCAGGGCAAGTCGGTGATCCTCAACAAGAAGTTTTCGACCTGCTCGAGCACGGCCACGACGTCGTTGACGATCAGGCCGGTCAAGTAGTCGAAGGTGAGCGGGTGTGCGCGACGGAGGGTCGCGCACACCCCGGGACGTGTCCTTCAGTTCTGACGAGCCCGACGCCGAGGCCGACGCGCTTGCGCTCGGCGCCCGTGTCGAGATCGACGGTCACGCCGTGCTTTGCGGCACGTGCTCGTGGACGGACAAGACGCTCGTTCAGGAGACCGACTGGTATCCGCAGAGGACGATGAGCGCCAAGGAGCGGCTGCAGTTCTACGCCGCCCACTTCCCCGTCGCCGAGATCGACTCGACGTACTACGCCCCGCCGGCTGAGCAGCAGTCGCGCCTGTGGGCGCAGCGTACGCCTGACGGCTTTCGGTTCGACGTCAAGGCCTACTCGCTGCTCACCGGTCACCCCACGAAGCCCGAGAGCCTGTGGAAGGATCTGCGCGAGGAGCTCTCCGAGGAGGCGAGCGAGAAGCGCAACCTCTACGCGTCGCATCTGGAGCCCGAAGCGCTCGATGAGGTCTGGCGGCGCTTCGCGGCTGCGCTGGCGCCGTTGCAAGAGGCCGGCCGCCTCGGCGCCGTCCTGTTTCAATACCCGCCGTGGTTTCACCCCAGCCGGGAGCACCGGGCGCAGCTCGAGGGCCTGCGCGAGCGGCTGCCCGACTACGGGGTGTGCGTCGAGCTGCGCTCGCCGCGCTGGGTGGCAAGCGACCGTGACCGCGACCGCACCCTCGCGCTGCTGCGCGACCACCACCTCGCCTACGTGTGCGTCGACGCCCCGGCGATCTCCGAGCTGCCTCGGCTGGTCACGGTGACGACTCCCGATCTGTTCGTGATGCGCTTCCATGGCCGCGCCAACGACACCTGGAAGGGCCGGACGCGGACCGCTGCGGAGCGATTCCGCTACCTGTACTCAAGGGACGAGCTCAAGGAGCTGGCCAACGGCGTCGCCGAGACCGCCGGCGAGGCCCGCGAGTCGCACCTGCTCATGAACAACTGCTACCGCGACTACGGGGTCAACAACGCCGCGCAGCTGCGCGACCTGCTCACCCCGTGAGTTCAAAGAGGGCTGGTGCAGGTCCCACGCGATCCGGGTTGCACCGGCGAGAAAGGATCGAGATCGCATCGCCTGACGACGCTGTCAGCGAGAATCCCCGAGATGACCACGTTTCCCGAGTCCCATCATGATCTGCTCGACGCCGATGTCGCCACGCTGGCGACGATCGGGCGCAACGGCATCCCTCAGCAGACGGCCGTCTGGTTCCTCTACGAGGACGGCAAACTCAAGATCTCGCTGAACACCTCGCGGATCAAAACGAAGAACCTGATCACGCGCCCGCAGTGCAGCCTGCTGATTCTTGACCCGGCCGTCTCACAGCGTTATCTCGAGGTGCGAGGGACGGCTGAGCTTGAGCCCGACGACGACTACGCGCTCGCTCGCAAGGTGGGCGCGAAATACGGAGCTGATCTGTCAGAGCACGACGGCCCCGGCGATAGTCGCGTGATCGTCACGATCCAGCCGACCAATGTCTACGCCGTCGACGTGCGCATCGGGCAGATGTAGACGGCAGCGCTGCCCCGCCGCTTTGGCGTCGGATCTGACAGTGCCCACCGAGAACCTCTGCGGCGGAAGTGTATGGTGGGTGCGAGCTTCGCCCTAAACCTCGGCGAGCGCTTCGACATTCGGCCGGTTCGGGCGTAGACCTCGACGGTCGACGCCGAAACAGTCATGTCAGGAGCCATCGTGACGTCAGATTCACCATTGAACGGCAAGCCGACCATCGTCCTGGTTCACGGACTGTGGATGACTCCGCGTAGTTGGGAGAAATGGATCGATCGCTACACCGAGCGCGGCTACCGCGTGCTCGCCGCCCTACCCGGGTCTCGAAGTCGAGGTCGAGGCGCTGAACGCTGATCCCAGCCCGATCGAGGCGCTGACCGTTCCCGCCGTCGTCGAGAATTACGAGCGGATCATCGGAGAGCTCGAGCAACCGCCGATCCTGATGGGCCACTCCTTCGGCGGCCTGATCGTCCAGATCCTCCTCGACCACGGCTTTGGGGCGGTGGGTGTGGCGATCGACTCAGGAGCTCCCGAGGGGGTGCGCACCCTGCCGCCGGCGCAGGCCAAGGCAGGCTTTCCAGTGCTGAAGAACCCCGCCAACCGCCATCGCGCGGTCCCGTTCACTCCCAAGCAGTTTCACTACGCGTTCGCCAACACGCTGAGTCAGGAAGAGTCAGACAAGGTCTACGGTCGCTACCGCATTGCGGCGCCGGGCGGATTCGTCTGGGACGGGGTGCTTGCCAACTTCACTCCAGGGCACCAGGACACCTACGTCGACTTCAAAAACGACGACCGCGCACCGCTTCTGTTGATCGGTGGCGGGAAGGACCATCTGGAGCCGCTCTCCCTCAACGAGGCGAACCTCAAGCACTACAAGCACTCGACCGCAATCACCGAGCTCAAAGCCTTCCCCGACCGTGCTCACTACACGCTGGGACAGGACGGATGGGAACAGGTCGCCGACTACGCACTGAGCTGGGCGACCGAGCACGCGCGGGGCGAGGACGCGCGCGCGACGTCTGCGCTTGGGAGCTGAAGCTCCGCTCCCTCGACAACCCGAGGCGTTTGAGCGAACGTATGGTTCGCTCAAACACCTCGGTTTGCGCCCAGTTGGGGGCAGGCGGTTCATGCTTGACGGGTGACCGGTCGCTGTGTAGGTTCACCGGCGTTCGCGTCGTCGCCCACGGCTGGGGGTCAGCGTCCTTCATCGACCGTTCGTGAGGTGAGCCATGTTCGCTTCGTCACCGATGTGCGCGGTTCCGTGCCGGCGTTCGTGGAATGCGGACCCTTCCCTAACGACACGGGTTGCCGTAGGCGGCCGTCACGGTCGCGTCGAGCGCGGGACCTGACGTGCGGCCGGCTAAAAGGAAGCGTCGCATCCAGGGCCGCGGTCTTTGGTGCGTGGTCGTCGCGTTCGGGCTGGGCGTTGCGGCCACGGGCGCGTGGTTTGGCAACGACCGAGCGGCGACGCGTACGGTGCGCATCGCGTCGGCGCGTCTGGCGGCAGCCAAGGCGACACCGCGCAGATGCTCTGCCGGCAAGACGATGAACATCGTGGCTCATGAGGACGATGATCTCTTGTTCCTCAGCCCCGATCTGTTGCGCGATGTACGCAGCGGTCGGTGCGTGCGAACTGTTTTTGTGACGGCTGGCGACGCGGCGGAGCGCGTGGGCGGGACCGCGGATCAGCGCTCGGTCTACTGGCATGCTCGCGAGGCTGGTTCCAGGGCCGCGTACGCACTGATGAGCGGCGTCAAGGACTCCTGGAAACGGTCTCACGTCGTCGTCGATGGACACCGGATCGTGATGTTCACACTCGCGGCCCGCCCGAAGGTGTCGTTGATGTTCCTGCGGCTGCCGGACGGCAACCCCGACGGGAGTGGATCAAGATTTCACGATCACGAGAGCCTGCTCAAGCTTCGATCCGGGCAGATCAAGGTCATTCACGCGATCAACGGGTCGACTAGCTACACGAAGGCGGGCCTGCTTGCGACGATCACCAGGCTGGTCGTCTCCTACCACCCCGATGTGATCCGAGCACAGGACTACGCCAGTCCCGACTACGCCGTGACGCGCGACCACAGCGATCACACCACGACCGCAATCCTCGCGCACGCCGCGAGCGATGCGTACCGGGCGCCCCACGCATTCATCGGCTATCTGGATTACAACGTGGACGCGCGTCCCGCAAACGTCGGCGGACGCGTTCTCGCGGCCAAGCAGGCGGCCTTCTACGCGTACGACCGACACGACTCGCAGCTTCGTTGCTACACCGAAGCGCTGAGGACGAACGGGCCGGACGCATCGACGTGCCG
>DATNKY010000796.1:0-7630 GCA_035603155.1 Solirubrobacteraceae bacterium | reverse complement strand
GAGCCACAGGCGCTCGGCCGCACGCGTGAAGCTGCGCTCCTCAGCGATCGCAATGAAATAACGGAGATGTCGAAGTTCCATGACCGCTTGGTCCACACTTACGGGTCCCGGCGTGCTTGTAAATGGCGTGGGGCGCCATCGCCGGGGACCGGGATTGGGCTCAGGCGACAACTCTCGGGCAGCCTCGTAATAGGCTGGGCCGATGGGATCCGAGGAGCGGATGCGCGAGCTTGTCGTGCGCTTCACGGCGGACCCCGACTGGCTGCCGTCGGTCTCGAAGCAGATCACCGACGCGATCCACGCCGAGCTTCCCGACATCGACGCCGTTTCCGAGCTACGCGAGAGCACATACGCGAGTACTGACAGTGTGCTTCGGCTGCTCGTCGACCTCGCGAAGAGCAGTCTTCCCCCAACCGAAGCGCTGCCGCCACCGGCCGCGGTCGACTACGCGATCGTGTTCGTCCGCCACGGTCTGCCAATCGACTCGCTGTTGCGCGCTTACCACATCGGACAGGCGAGCTTTTTTCGCTGCTGGGCCGAGCGGGCCCGCCGCGATATCCAAGACCCACTCGAGTTGGTCGAGGCGATCGAGGTCGGCGCTGCGTGGACGTTCGACTACATCGAGGCATTGAGCCACGGGCTGGTCCAGCGCTACGGAGATGAGCGCGAGCGGTGGGTGCGCAGCGCCGCGGCGCTTCGGGCGCAAATCGTCGACGCAGTTCTAGAAGGCGAGTTCGTCGATCCGGAGAGTGCCAGCAGTCGTCTCGGCTACCGGTTGGACCGCCACCACGTGGCGTTCGTGCTGTGGGTCGAAGGTTTCGAGATCTACGACGAAGCGCTCGCGATGCTCGAACGGGCCGCACTCGAGCTCGCGTCAGGCATCGGCGCGAGCGCTCCGCTGCTCGTGCCCCGCGCACGTTTATGCCTCGCCGGCTGGATCGGATGGCGCAATAGCCGCTCTCCGGACTTCCAGACTGCGCGGCTCGATGCGCAGGCGTTTCCAGCGGTGCTCGTTGCCTCGGGTTCAGGCGCGGAGGGAGTTGCTGGATTCGCCCGAAGCCACCGCGAGGCGATGCATGCCCGCCGAATCGCCCAGCTGGCCGGCCTCCCACCTGGCTCGGTGACGCGCTACGAACACGTCGCCCTCGCCGCCCTCGCGAGCGAGGACATCGATCACGCGCGCGAATTCGTCCGCTCCGAACTCGGGCCACTGATCGGAACCGGCGAGCAGCTGCTTCGGCTCAGCTCGACTCTGCAGGTTTACCTCGAGGAGAACATGAGCCCGCTGCGCGCCGCCCAGCGCTTGGGGGTCCACGAACACACGGTCACCAATCGCATTCGCTCCGCGCAGGAGCTCCTACCGCGTCCGATCGACCAACGCGCGTCCGAGCTGCTGGTGGCGTTGCGCCTGGTCAGACTCGCCCAGCAAGATCGGCCCACGGCCGGCTGAAGTTCGCCGCAAGCCGAGGCTTGGTCTCGGTGTTCACGGACCGGCCGGGACAGTCGGCCTCGAGGAGTCAGTGCCTCGGCGCGACGCTGTTGTTCGGGGGTGAACCGGCAGGCTCTGCCGCACCGCCGGTGGAGAATCGCGAGCTCACTTCCTTGGTGAGCGCGAGGGTCTGCTTTGACAAATCGAGCAGCTCTCGGTTCTGGTTGTCCTCGCGCTGCACCGTGTCCGCGTATGACCGGACTTCCTTTGTCAGTTGGAGAATCTGCTTGGAGAGGGTGAGCAGCTCCTGGTTCTGGCGATCCTCGAGCTTGACCGTGTTCCACTGCTGGTCGGCGATCACCTGCCGCTTGGCGTCCGCGCGGTTCTGGCTGATCATCACGAACGTCGAGAGGAAGATCGCCTCGAGCGAGACGATCATCGTCAGCAGCCCGAACGGATACTTCTCCACGCCGAGGCCGATCCAAAGTCCGAACCAGAGGACGTGGATATACACGAACGTCATCGATCCTGAAAAGGCGGTGATCCGGTCCGCTAGGCGGTTCTGCACGTTCTGCGCGCGCTCTTCGGCGTCCTTCACCAGCGCAGGGTTGACCGGCGGAGGAAGCCGCCGGGGGGCAAACCAGCGCAGCAGCCGGCCGGCGCTCGGGTGACCTCCGGTTTGCGCGACCGTCGTCTCGTCCGTGGATGCCATGGGGTGAGCATCAGTCGCGTCGGCCGGGTTCGTCAGACGTCGGTAGGCAGCAGCCATACCTCACGCGTCTACCGCTGGGCAGACCGGGCGCGCCATCGCACGGAACGCCACCGCCGGCCCGCGGCCGATAACGCGGCGCTATCGCGGCGGGGCGGACGGTTATCGGAGCGGCGGCCGCGCGGCCCCAGGGTCAGAGCACAATCCGCCTTGAAAGAAAGGGCCGCACAGTGTCCGATGACACAACAACCTCCGTGAACGTCATTGCCGTGAGCTTCGAGGAGGGCTCGAGCGCCTACGAGGCGCTGACGAATCTGAAGGAGCTCGAGTCACAGGACCAGATCGGCATGCGCGGCGCCGCCGTCGTCGTCCGCGACGAGACCGGTCAGGTCCTCGTCAAGGACCAGGTCACCGACGAGAGCTTCGTGGGAACAGCAACGGGCGGGCTGGTGGGCCTGCTCATCGGGATCCTCGGCGGTCCGTTCGGGATCCTGATCGGCGGGGCTACCGGGCTGTTGATCGGGTCCCTGTTCGATGACGACGACGCCGATGACACCGAGTCCGTGCTGGCCGAGATCTCGAAATCGATCCGGGTCGGCCATGAATCCCTGCTGGCGGAGGTCACCGAGCAGAGCCCCGAGGTGATCGACACCGCGATGGTGCGTCTCGGTGGAACCGTCATCAGGCGCGCGGCCGACGACGTTGAGGCTGAGGTCGCGGCGGCCGAGCACGCCCAACGAGAGGCCAAGCGCAAGGCTCGCAAGGAGCTGCTCCACGCGCGACACGACAAGCACATCGAGCACATTCGCGCGCGGATCGCCGAGCTGATGGCCAAGCTCCATCGGCACCAAAAGGTCGAGGGCGCGAGCTCCTGACCGATACGCCGTTCCTGCATTCCAGCGCTCTCTGACCGCGCGCTCAGTGCTCACCCCGCCGTGCAATGCTTGCTAGTGCGGGACCGTGCTGTGTGCTACCGATCGAAGGAGAGGATGGAATGCCTGAGCGGCACATGAGCGACATCGCGGGCCGGCTGTTTCCCGCCTCGTTCGTCGGTTCCTATCCGCGCCCGAGCTGGTACGGGTACAACCTCGGCGGCCGCGACGTGTTGGAGGCGATGCGCGACGAGGAGTTCGCCGAGGCCTACCGGGACGGGATTCGCGCGATGATCGGTGATCAGGAGGAGGTCGGGATCGACGTCGCGGCCGACGGCCACCTCTGGTATGACAAGCATCAGGGGTTCATCGGCTCGTTCGCGCTCTACAACGGCGAGCGTTTCGATGGCGCCGAGATCCGCCAGTCAGAGGGCCGAATGCTGGAGGTGCTGCAGGCCTCTCAGCAGGCGGGCGGCCGCGACGCCTCCGAGGAGTGGAGCGGCATGATGGAGGTCTTCGAGGCGATCAACAGCACCGAGATGGTGATCACAGACAAGCTCGGGCGTGGCAGGCTGCACCACGCGCACAACTGGCGGATCGCGCAGAACTGCACCTCCAAGCCCGTCAAGGCGATGTTCGCGATGGGCCCGGTGGAGCTGTCGACGATCATGGTCGACGAGCACTACTCAGATCGCAAGGCGCTGCTGCGCGATATGGCCGACATCTACCACGCCGAGATAGCCGACGCGGTCGCCGCCGGCGCCCAGATTGTCGAGCTCGACGATCTGATTTTCCTCGCGCCCCAGGAGGAGTGGGAGTTCGACGTCGAGATCCTCAATCGCATCTTCGACGGCATCGACGCCTACAAGATCTGGCACTGCTGTCACGGCGGTACGCCGGCTCCGATCGGTATGGCGCCCTACGAGGCGATGTTCCCTTACGTCAAGGATCTCCAGGTCGACTCGTTCGACTGGTCCTTCGCGCAGACCGACTACCCCGAGGCCCAGCTCAAACTGTTCGCCACCGACGGGTTCGACAAAGACCTGGGCCTGGGCGTAATCAGCAACAAGAACTACTTGATCGAGACTCCCAGCGAGGTCGCCGACGGCATCCGTCGCGCGCTGCAGCACGTCGAGCCCGAGCGGATCCACCTGACCTCCGACTGCGGGCTGTTCGCCTACGCGCGCAGCGCGGCCAAGGCAAAGCTCAAGGCGATGGTCAAGGGCGCCGAGCTGGCACGATCCGAGCTGTGAGCGCCGAGCGTCCGCTCGCCTGGCGGCGGACCTGACGGCATCGTGAGCTCCTGCGAGATCGACCGGCCCTCCACCCCATCTCATGGCGTCGGCCTGTAGATCGGACCCCGCGCGATCACCGGGTCGAGCAGGCCGCCTTCGAGATAGAACTCGGCCTCGTCGTCGAGCACCGGCGTCGGCTTGCGTCCCGGGTAGCCGAGCCGCCTCCAAACCCGGCGATTGATCAGGTACGCGCCGACCACCGTCGAGTGCAGCGCCGAGAACATCTCGGATTGCTCGACCGACAGACGCTCCAAGTACTCCCGCGGGTCCGTATCGCCGAGCCCATCTGCTGCTGCGATCGCCAGCGGGGCTAGGTGCGGCAGCGCCTCGAACGCCCTGAGTAGAAACCGCCCGGACTTGTCGGCCTCGGAGAAGGACGGCATCGTCTCGCTCGCCGGCGCCAGCGCATCGCCGAGTTGGCGCAGGCTCGCCGTCTGCTCATCGGAGAGCACGATCGCGGTCACGCGGGCACCGGCTGGAGATTGGCCGCCCTCACGATCTCGGCCGCGCAACGCAGCGCCAGGGCGCAGATCGTGTTGGTCGGGTTGACACCGCCACTGGTGACGAAGATCGAACCATCGACGACGAACAGGTTGGGCACATCATGCGCGCGACCGAATTGATCCACGACCGACGTTGCCCGATCGTCACCCATCCTCGCCGTGCCGAGCAGGTGGCCCGGCTGCTCGGGCATGATCGGGTCCACGAGCACGTGCGTCGCACCCGCGGCCTGCAGCGCCTCGCGAGCTCTATCGCTATGCCAGGAGAGCAGGTCAAGGTTGTTTTGCTCGCGCCGGTATTCGATCCGCGGCGCCGGGATGCCATCGGAATCGGTCAGCGTCGGATCCAGCGAGACCCGATTGTCGACTGAGGGGAGGTCTTCGCTGACGATCGCCACAGCGACCGAACGGCCGAGCGTCCTGCCGATCACGTCGTGCATGCCGTCGCCCCAGATCGGCGAGCCGTCCAGTCCACCCAACAGAAGCGACGCGAACGGGCCGCCGGTCGGCATGGTCTTCCAGTCGGCCCCGCGCACGAACCCCCTGGATGGATCGCTCTCGTAGAACTGCATCGAGTGGATGTTCTGGCCCGCCGGCCCGATCCAGCTCTCCAGGTGCTGATCGAAGACCCCTACCAACAGGCTCGTCGGATGCAGCATCAGCCGCTTGCCCACCAGTCCCGAGCTGTTCGCAAGACCGTCGGGGAAGCGCGCACTCGATGAGAGCAGCAACAGCCGAGCCGTGCCGACGCCGTTGGCGGCCATGATCACCGTGCTCGCGGGCTGTTGGTGCTCGACCTGATTGCGATCGACGTACACGGCGCCCGTCGCGAGCCCACGCTCGTCGGTCGTGATCTCCCTGACCCGTGCCCCCGTGATCACGCGGGCGCCGTGACGTAGAGCCTCGGGCCAATGCGTCATGTCGACCGACGCCTTGGACCCGTTCGGGCAACCGTTCTCGCACGTGCCGTAACGGGCGCACGCCGCGAGGTTTCGATAGTCCCGCGACGGAATCGCGTTCGGCGCCGGCCACCAATGCCAGCCCAGCGCGTTGAGTCCTTCGGCGAACCTGCGCCCATACTTATTGATCGGGAGGGCCGGCAGCGGCGGCGCAGTGTCGTCGGGGTACGCGGGGTCGGCCGCCATGCCTGACACCCCGAGATCGATGTCGTTTCGCTCGTAGAACGGGACCAGATCCTCGTAGTTGATCGGCCAGTCTTCGGCAAATCCATCCAGCGTCCGGACCCGGAAGTCCGACGGAAGCATCCGGGGCCACTGGGCGCCGTAATGGATGCTGCCGCCGCCGACGGCGTTGTACATCACCGGGTGGACCTCCGCCTCGCTGACCTCGCACGGGTAGTCCTCTTCGAGCCCTCGAACGTTGGGGTCGTGACTCCAACGCTTGAGCGCCTGCAGCTCGAAATCGAACTTGTCGCCCGGGAAATCCGCGTTGTTGATCCACCGCCCCTGCTCGAGGCACACCACCGAGAAGCCGTGTTCGGCGAGATGCCTGGCGGCGACTGCTCCAGACGGACCTGCGCCAACGATCAACACGTCCGGGCGATCACGGCTTCGGTCAGCCATCGCTCAAAATCTAACCCGACACCGTCACCAGGTGAACACTCCCCGGCCGGCGGCGACCAGGCGTCCGTCGAGGGTCGTCAGCGTGGCGTCTGCCCACGCCAAGCGCCGCCCGGCCCGGCGCAGCTTGCCTTCGAGATCGAAGCTCGGGTCCACCGCCGGTCGCAGGAAGTCTGCGCGCAGATCGACGGTCGAGCAGTCGTGCCCGGTCTCGGCGATCGCAGCGAAGCACGACGCCACATCCAGTGCCGTGGCCAGCGCGCCGCCGTGCACGAAGCCGGGCTCGCCCGCGCGCACCAGGGCGGGGGGCGCGAAGCGAAATTTGGTGCGGCCGGGCTCCCACTCGAGCAGCTCGAGCCCGATCGCCGCGTGCAGCGGACACGCAAGCAGTAGTTGCTCGGCCCCTTCGCGCGAGAGCCCGGCCACGGGGTCACCGGCGCTCACGGCGCAGCCGCTTCGCGGCCGGGCGTCAGCCCGTCCGGGAGCAGCTGGACCGCGCGCCGCTCCAACTCGCTTCGGTCGAGCTTGTTGGTCGCGTTCAAGGGCAGCGCGTCGACGAAGAACACGCGCCGGGGGTGGGCGTACGCGGGGCCGTGGTCGAGCGCGTGCCGGCGCAGCTCACTCTCGGTCACGGGCAGCTCAGGCTCCAGTACGACGAACGCGACGGGGGCCTCTCCCTTGACCGGATGCGCCGCGCCGACCACCCCGACGTCACGGACGGCGGCGTGGGTGAGCATGACGGACTCCACCTCCTTGGGGTAGACGTTCTCGCCGCCGACGCTGATCATGTCGTCGACGCGCCCGCAGAAGTAGCAGTAACCCTGTTCGTCGCGGCGCATCAGGTCGCCGGTCCGCAGCCAGCCGTCGGCCACGAAACGCTGCGCCGTGGTTGCCGGGTCACGCAGGTATCCCAACGCGTTCGCGGGCGATCGGCTCCACAGCTCACCTACCTCGCCCGGGCCACACTCACGCTCATCGGAGCCAAGGTCGACGATGCGGATCTCGACGTCGGGTACCGGGAGCCCGGTGCTGCCGAGTTTCTTCACGCCCCAACGTGGCGTGAGCAGATTGGCCCCGCCCTCCGTGAGCCCGTAGGTTTCGACGGGCTCGCAACCGAACTGCCCGATCATCGACCGCAGCAGCTCGGCCGGGACCGGCGCAGAGCCGCATTCGAGCAGCTCGATGCTGCGCAGGTCGTACCGCTCGAGTCCGGGCTGCGACAGCAGCAGCGTGTACATCGATGGC
>DATNKY010000795.1:0-3091 GCA_035603155.1 Solirubrobacteraceae bacterium | reverse complement strand
TCAACTTGACCGGGAAGTAGCGCGTGTTCTCGGTGTCGGTGATCATGAAGTTGTCGCTGGTCGCCGCCGGCTTGCCTGTCTGGTTCTTGGCCCACAGGAAGACGCCGTACCAGTATTGATCCGGGGTGAGCGGCGGGGTCCCGAGCGGTAGGCCCTTCAGGTACTGCGAATCCTCGACGCTGTACGGATTCAGGATCCGCGAGATCTGGAGCTGGTAGGTGATCGCCCCGGCGTCCACGTAGCCGCCGATGTTGTTCGCATCGGCGGTGTGCGGATGCGCTTGCTTGTGCCCGCAGGCGGTGACCCCGAGCGCGAGCGTCAGCACTGAGGCGATGGTCCAAAGGCGGCGTCTCACGGCGCGAAAGTCTAGTGCTAGCCGGGCGTCGAAGCGGTCACTGGGCCTCGACCGACACGCGCTTACCGCGATCGCGCCCTTCCTCGAGGATCGACCGCAGACGGCGCATCGCCTTGCCCGCGTTGCGCTTGCTCCACGAGCGGCCGCCGAGCGTGTCCATCAGCTTGTCCGACAGCTGCGAGGGGATGGTCTCGAACGTGTACTCGACCTTGGTCGTGTCGCCCGGGCCGGGCGACAGCGTGTAGGTCCCGACCATTCGGATCCGGTTGAACTTCCCGCCCCGGCCGCGCTCGACGATCCTGAACGGCGGCTGCATCTCGGCGAACGTCATATCGGCCCACGCGAAACGGTTCAGCGGCGCCTTGACCCGGAATCGGGCGCCGGCGCCCAAGCCGTAGGTGTCGACACGCAACAGATGCCAGTCGACGAGGTAGTGGTCGGTGAACTCGGCGTGGTTGGCGACGTCAGCCAGGTACTCGAAGACCTGCTCGCGCGGCTTTGCAATCGTCGTCGTGACCGTGAAGGGCTCCACGGTCGGCAGTGTATGTACTCAGGCCGCCGCTCGGTGGTCGGAAATGCGCAACGTGTGTCCGAACTCCGGGCCGTGGACCATGCGCGTACCGATCGGGCTCTCACGCTGGCGCTGCCGGCAAAGCGCGCAGGCGATCATGCCCGACTGATAGACGAACACGTGCTCGCCGACCAGCGGCGTGCGGTTGCAGCAGCCGCACCGTTCGGATCCGGCCAGGCGCTCGTCGAGACCTTTGCGCAGAAGCGCCAACTCGAGATCGAGCATGTCGCGCAGGGTCTCGGGCATCCGTTCCAGGTTCGATCCGCCGTCTCGAAAACCTGCTATGTGCGCGCGATGCACCGATGTTCGGCCCTGGACGTTTCGACGAACTGGGTTTACCTTTGCTTTGAAGACACCACTATGATCGCTCTTGAACCTCGTCCGGCCGGCACTTGATGAGATCCGCCCCCATCAACGAAGTGCCCAGCCCGGACCCCCTAGCGAGGAGACGGCCGATGAAAGCTTGGATGGCGGGGAACGTCGCTGGGACGGGTACTTTTCGCTGCACGGAATGTGATTTTCCGCTCTCACTGGACGCCGCCGATGAGTTGCCGTCGTGCCCTAGTTGCGGCGGCACGGAGTTCGTCAGGGCATCCCTGTTCACGACTTCTCAGCAGGCGGTGATCGAACTGGCACCCGATGTGGAAGACCGAAGCTGGCTGTCGGACATTCGCGGCAGCCTCGAGGACCCCGGTCAGTACGTCGCCTATCAGTCCGGCGATGACGTGATCGCGTACGGGCTCGAGCGCGAGTGGACCCGGATCGGACGCAGTCTCGCGGCCGACATCCGCTTTGACGACCCGACGGTCTCCCGTCGCCACGCCCTGATCGTCCGCCAGCCCGATGGTCTGCGTGTGCTCGATGACCGCAGCCTCAACGGCGTGTTCGTGAACGGCGAGCGCGTCGAGTGGAGCACGCTGGCCGACGGCGACGAGATCGTGATCGGCCGCCATCACCTTCAGTTCATCGAGGTACCGGTCGTCTCCGGGATGCGGTTCGAGTCGGGCGACGACAGCGGCGCCGCGCTCGGCGAGTGACCCGCCGCTGCGCGTGAAGTTGGGCGTACCGTCGCTCCCGGTGGGCATCGCTCGCATATAGTCAATCGCGGATGACCTCGACGATTTCCGTGCTGTCCCAGAAGGGCGGCACCGGCAAGACGACCGCCGTCAGGACCCTGACCGACGTCTTCCGCCGAGCCGGGCTGTCGGTGCTGGCGGTCGACCTCGATCCACAGGGAAACCTGTCCGACTACCTCGATGTCGACCCCGACGCGAGCCCGACGATCGGTGACGTGCTCAGCGGCCGCGCAACGGCGCGCGAGGCGATCCACAACGGGATCGTGCCCGCGAATCTGACGCTCGCCGAGGCCGAGCTCTCGCTCGGCGGCAAGATGGGCCGCGAGCTGTCGCTCAAGCGAGCGCTCCGGGACGTCGCCGTTGACTACGACCTGGTGCTGATCGACTGTCCGCCATCGCTCGGGCTGCTGAGCGTCAACGCGCTGGTGGCGTCCGATTACGCGCTGCTGTCGGCCGAGGCGCAGTACTTCGCGCTCCAGGGGGTCGAGCAGGCGCTCGAAGTGATCGAGCTGGCGCGCGACAGCCTCAACCCGGATCTGGTTTGGCTCGGCGTCGTGCTCAACATCGCCGACATGCGCACCAGGCACTCCCGCGAGGTGTTCGATTCGCTGCGCGAGCACTTCAGCGACAAGCTGTTTGAGACGACGATCCGATCCTCGATCGCGTACGCCGAATCGGCCGAGCGCGCCGTCTCGATCCTCGACTATCGCCCCGATCTCGGGGCCGACTACGTCGCCGTCGCCCGGGAGCTACTTCGGCGGCTCGGCCTCGACGCGGCCAGCGAGCGCGTTGGCTCGATGCTGCCGACCACGCAGGCCGCCCGCGCCGGGGCGTAGCGCCACCGGCTCACAGCTCGCGCACATCGGCGCCGTGCGCCTCGAACGGCGCCCGGATGACGCTCGCCCAGCCGCGCGCCTCGCGCTGGAGCGCCTGCACGAGAGCGCCGGTGTGCTCGTAATGGGACCAGAGCAGGACTGACGGACCGGCGCCGGAGATCGTTGCCCCGAGCGCCCCGAGCGACCGCGCGTCGCGCACCAGCGCGCCCGAGCGCGGGTACAGGTGCTCGCGGTACGGCTGATGGAGCCGGTC
>DATNKY010000792.1:0-2672 GCA_035603155.1 Solirubrobacteraceae bacterium | reverse complement strand
GCTCGATCTCCAGGTTGAGGTCATTCACGGCCACGACGCCGCCGGAGAACTCCTTCCGAACTGATTCGAGCACGATGCCAGTCACGGTCGACGACCTCCTCTCATCATGTGGAGCCGCTCAGCATGCCGCGGATTTGACCGTTCAGCGCGAGGGCCACGAGCGCCGGCGGCAGCAGCGCGATCACGCCAGCGGCGGCCAGCAACGGGTAGTTGGTCGTGTACTTGCCCACGAAGTCGGTGATCAGCACAGTCACGGGGGTCGTCGAGCTCGACGAGCTGAGCAGCAGCGGAATCAGGAATTGGCCGTAGACCAACAGCATGACGATCGCCGCCACCGCAGCGATGCCCGACCGCATCTGAGGCAGCACGACCCTCCAGAACGCCTGCCAGCGGGTGCATCCGTCGATCAGCGCGGCCTCCTCGGGCTCCAAGGGCAGCTCGCGACAGTGGTTGTAAAACAACCAGATCGCGAGTGGCGCCAGACTGCTCAGATACACCAGGTCGAGCCCGAGCTGTGTATTGACCAGATTCAACTGGACCATCAGTTTGAAGAGCGCGACGACGAGCGTGAACAGCGGAATGATCAGCGTCGCGAGAACCGCCCACAACAGCAGCTTGCTACCACGGAATCGCAATCGGCTGAACCCATACCCCGCCATCACCGAGACGACGAGGGTGGCCACTGTCGCCTCGATCGTGACCTCGATGCTGCTGAGAAGTGAGGCGCCAAATGCGCTCGCATCGGCCGCGGTGTTACCCGTATTCGTGTTCGTGCCTGTGATCAGAGCCTTATATGCGTCCGTGCTGAACTCGTGCGGGATCCAACGCGCCGGTACTGACTCGACGTCGTTCTGGCTTGACACGCTGGTGAGCATGCCGACGGCCACCGGCCCCACTGACCAGGCGACGATCGCGACAATCGCGAGCACCCGGATCGTGCGGGCCGGCAGCGAGGCCTTCATGCGGTACTCGACTTTCGCGAGATCAACAGTGAGACGAGCGCGAAGACCCCGGTGGCGGCCGCGACGATGAAGGCGAGCGCCGTTCCATGCGCGAAATCGGCGTCGACGAACGCGATGTTGTAAACCTGAATCAGCACCGAAGCGGTGTTTAGGGCCGTGCCGTTGAGCACGTAGATCTCGTCGAAGATCGTGATCGCCTGGATCAGCCCGACAATCACAGCGACGGCCAGCGCCGGCCTGAGCAGCGGGAGCGTGATGTGGAGAAATTGCCGCACAGGCGTCGCGCCATCCACCGCCGAAGCGCTGTAGACGTCTTCGGGAATGCTCTGTAACCCGGCGACAAGGATCAGCGCGATCAGCGGCAGTACGCCCCAGACGTGTACGAGCGTGATGAACGGAATCGCCCATCCACTCGCAAACCACACCTGTGGTGAATGGATGATGTGGAGGTTGACCAGGATGCTGTTGAGCAGGCCGTTGTCCGGGGCAAAGATCCGCTGCCAGAGGACACCGCTGACCACGGAAGGCAGCGCCCACGGAAGGATCAAAATCGCGAGGACGATCCCGCGGCCGCGGAACGCGCGATGCAGGACGACCGCGATGATCAGCCCGCCGGTGATCTCCAGAGTGAGCGCGATCACGACGTAGAACAGGGTGTGGACGAAGGTCGATCTAGTCGTCGGGTCATTGAGCAGGTCCGAGTAGTTGCCGAATCCGACGAACTTGCTCGGGGCGCTCAGCGTCGACGCCTGGGCGTGCAGGCTGGTCTGGAGGCCCACTACGAGCGGGTAGACGACGAGCGCGGCGGTGATCGCGACCGCCGGCGCCACCAGCCAGCGGCCTAGCCGCGCGTTCTCCCGTGCGAGTGTGGGCCCGGATCGCAGCTTACGCCAGCGTCCGGGCCCGACTCGTTCGGCCTCGCGCGGTTGCTTCAGGGTCGGAGTGGTCACCGCCTTCGATCAGAAGGAGCCGCTCGCGACGCTGTTCGTGTAGGAGGTGAGCTGCTGTAGCGCCGAGCTCGGGCTCATCTCGCCCTTCACGGCGGCGTTGATCAGCTGTTGAGCCTTGGTGTCGAACTTCGAGTACCAAACCGGCGCTCCCTGCGGGAACAGGGCCACGATGTGGCTCAGCTCCTGTTCGATCGCGGGGCCGCCCTGGAGCTTGCCCTCCTTCGCGAGGGTCTTGATCACTGAGACGCGGCATGGCAGGAAGCCAGTCGTCTTGTTCGTGTACATCTCCATCTGCGTCTTCGGCTCCATCCACCACTTGATGAACGCAAGCGCGGCCGCCTTGTGCTTTGCGGTGACCGGGATCGCCAGCCCCTCGGGCAGGCCGAAGGATGAGCCAGGTCCGGTCATCCCGGGGATCAGCGCTCCGGTCGCGTGACCGGCGATCTTCGACTGCGATGGATCGTTGGCCGTCGGGATATTTCCCGGGCCGGCCGCGTACAGCAGCGCGGCGTCACCTGCGTTGAAGTTGTTGAGCGCAGGGGTGTCGTCGAGCGTCACCGAGCCGGGTGACACCCAGCCGTTCTTGACTGCTGAGATCTCGAACTCGAGCGCTTTCAGCGCGACCGAGTTCGGCTCTCCAAACACAGGCTTGTTCTGGGAGTTGAACAATTGCCCTCCCATGGCGAGCGTCAGCAGATACCAGGGCGTCAAACCCCCCTCGGTAGCGCCAAGCGGCATCGACATCGGCCACGGCGCGGGC
>DATNKY010000244.1:0-3836 GCA_035603155.1 Solirubrobacteraceae bacterium | reverse complement strand
GGGCGGGCGGGGCGCTCACGGTATTGGTGAGCCGGGGTCGGGGCGCTCACGGTGCTGGTGAGCCGGGGTCGGGACACTGCCGGCGCCCTGGGTCGCTGGACCGGTGCTGAGAGGGGTGAATCGGCCTGGGAAGAAGACCCGGGTCTCCAGACCGGCCAGAGCGAGGGCAAATCGGCCCCGGCCGACCGCCCGGGTCCCCAAACCGGCCACAGCGGGGGCAAAGTGGCCCCGGCCGACGACCCGGGTCCCCAGACCCGCCACAGCGGGGGCAAAGTGGCCCCGGCCGACGACCCGGGTCCCCAGACCGGCCACAGCAAGGGCAAATCGGCCTGGGGGCGCAACGAACCCTTGCAGCACACCGCGGCGTCCACGCCCGCCGGTCACCGAGCACCGGCCGAAGTCGATGACGAGACCGCCGCACTGCACGCGGTCCCCGGTCCGGCGGCCCTCAGCCTGACGGCCTGGCGCACGCCCCGGTCGCGCTCACTCCCACTCGATCGTGCCCGGCGGCTTGCTCGTGATATCGAGCACGACCCGTCCGACCGGTCGGATCTCGTTGATCATCCGCGAGGCGATCTGCTCGAGTAGGTCGTATGGGAGGCGAGCCCAATCGGCGGTCATCGCGTCGTCGCTGGTCACGGCGCGAATCGCGATCACGTTGCCGTAGGTGCGCTCGTCGCCCTGGACGCCGACCGTGCGGATGTCGGGCAGCACGCAGAAGGACTGCCATAGCTCGCGGTACAGGCCGGCCTTGCGAATCTCGTCCTGCAGGATCGCGTCGGCCTCGCGGAGCATGTCAAGGCGTTCGCGCGTCGCCTCGCCGCCGACGACCCGGATCGCCAGGCCGGGGCCTGGGAACGGCTGGCGCCAGACCAGGCGCTCGGGCAGGCCGAGCTCGGCTCCAACCGCGCGGACCTCGTCCTTGAACAGCGCGCGAAGCGGCTCGACGAGCTCGAACTCGAGGTCCTCGGGGAGGCCGCCGACGTTGTGATGGGACTTGATCGTCGCCGCGCCGGTGCCGCCCCCGGACTCGATCACGTCCGAGTAGAGCGTTCCCTGGACGAGGAAGCGCACATCCTCGAGCCGCGCCGCCTCCTCCTCGAACACGCGGATGAACTCGGTGCCGATCACCTTGCGCTTGCGCTCCGGGTCGCTGACCCCGCGCAGCTTGGCGAGAAACCGGTCGGACGCGTCCACCGCGACCAGCGGCACCTTGAAGTGATCGCGAAAGGCGGAGATCACCTGCTCGCCCTCGTTCTTGCGCATCAGCCCGTGATCTACGAACACGCAGGTCAGCCGATCTCCGATCGCACGGTGCACGAGCAGTGCCGCGACGCTCGAGTCGACCCCGCCCGAGAGGCCGCAGATCGCCCGCCCGTCCCCCACCTGAGTGCGAATCCGCTCGATCTGGTCCTCGATCACCGAGGCGGCGCTCCAGGTCCCGCTGCAGCCGCAGATGTCGATCAGGAAGTTCGTCAACACCTGCTCGCCGTAGGGGGTGTGCACGACCTCGGGGTGAAACTGGATCCCATAGACACCCCGCTCGGTCGACTCGAACGCAGCGACTGGCGACGCGGTCGACGAGGCCAGCGCGGTGAACCCCGGCGGAGGTGCGAACACCGTGTCGCGATGCGACATCCAGCACGACTGCTCGGCGGGCGTCCCGGCCAGCAACCGGCCGGTCTCGGCGACCGTCAGCTGCGAACGCCCGAACTCCCCGACCTCGGCGCCCTCGACGCGACCGCCGAGGTCGAGCGCGAGCAGCTGCATCCCGTAACAGATGCCGAGCACCGGGACCCCGAGCTCGAGCAGCTCGGCCTGCAGCGCAGGCGCCCCGTCCGCATACACCGACGCCGGACCGCCTGACAGGATCACGCCCTTCGGCCGCCGGCGCGCGACCTCCTCGGCGCCGACGTGATGCGGCAGAAGCTCTGAGAAGACGCCGCACTCGCGCACGCGACGTGCGATCAGCTGCGAGTACTGACCGCCGTAGTCGAGGACGACGACCTCGTCGACTGCAGTCGGAACCTCGGGCCGCGCGTCGTCGCGCGCGTGCTCCAGGCCCCCCGGAACCTCGAGATCCGCAGCCCCGGAAGGGCTAGTCGGCGACACCGACAGCCGCTGCTCGGCCGCCAGCGCCCATCCCGACGCCCTGCTCGCGCTGGAGGTGCTTGCCCTCGGTCTGCAGCGCCGGCGCGACCATCAGCTCGGCGCGGTTGAACTCAGCGATGTCGCGGTAGCCGCAGGTCGCCATCGACGTGCGCAGTCCGCCCATCAGATTGAAAGTGCCGTCGTTCTCGCGCGCCGGCCCCTTGATGATCTCCTCGAAGGTCCCGTTCTGGGTCGTCGCGACGCGGGTGCCGCGCGGAAGCGTCGGGTGGAAGGTCGCCATCCCCCAGTTGAAACCCCGGCCGGGCGCCTCGTAGGCGCGCGCCAGAGCCGAGCCGAGCATCACCGCGTCGGCGCCGCACGCGACAGCCTTTGCGATGTCACCGCCGTTGCGCATCCCGCCGTCGGCGATCACCTTCACGTAGTCGCCGGTTTCGAGCATGTGCTGCGACCGGGCCGCCGCGACGTCCGCGATCGCGGTCGCCTGCGGCACGCCGATCCCCAGCACCCCGCGGGTCGTGCAGATCGCTCCGGGCCCGACTCCGACCAGCACTCCCGCCGCGCCGGTCCGCATCAGGTGCAAGCCGGTGTGGTAGGAGGCGCAGCCGCCTACGATCACCGGCGTCGGCGCGAGCTCGCGGATGAACTCCTTGAGATTCAGCGGCGGCCTGTTCGTGTCACGCGAGACGTGCTCGGCGGAAACGACGGTCCCCTGGATCACGAGGATGTCCAGCCCCGCCTCGAGCGCGACTTCGTAGTGGGACCGGACCTTCTGCGGCGTGAGGGACGCGGCCGCGACCACTCCGTGGGCCTTGATCTCCTCGATCCGGCGGGCGATCAGCTCCGGCTTGACCGGCTCGCGGTAGATGTCCTGCATCTCGCGGGTGGCAATCTCGCGCGAGAAGCTAGCGATTCGCTCCAGCTGCGTCTCGGCGTCCTCGTAGCGGCAGAAGATGCCCTCGAGGTTGAGCACGGCGAGGCCGCCCAGCTTGCCGAGCACACCGGCGCTGTCGGGAGAGACGACGCCGTCGAGCGCTGCTGCGAGCATAGGCAGCTCGAACCTGTACGGACCGAGCGTCCACGAGATGTCGATGTCGTCCGGGTCGCGCGTGCGCCGCGAGGGCACGATCGCAATGTCGTCGAACCCGTACGCCCTCCGGGCCTTCTTGCCGCGGCCGATCTCTACTTCCATCGGAGGAGCGTAGAGCTGGAGTCGGACGTGTAGCGCAGCATGCAGGCGGCAACCATTGGACGTTCGATCCTAGCAGCGGCCCCGACCGGTCTCGGGGGTACCGGCGCGCCGATCAGCCGATCTGAGCGCCGATCTCGAGCTGCTCGGACTCGACCTCATTGAGCAGTCGATCGACGCGGCCCGCGTCGATGATCCCGGCCCCGAAATGCTGCGTCGACTCGGCGCCGCAGGCGACCCCGAAGCGCAGGCATTGCACCGGATCCTGCCCGGCGTAGCGGGCAGCCACATAGCCGGCGAGAAACGCGTCACCCGAGCCGACCACCGATCGCGCCTCCTGCTCCTGCACCCGCACTCGGTGCAGCGTCGACACGCCATCCTCGATCACCTTCGCGTAGCAGCCGTCGGCCACGGTCATGATCGCCTCGCGGGCGCCGAGTCGCGTCATCTCGACGACGGCCTGCGCACGGTCGTCGGCGTCGTTGAACTCATGGCCGACGAGCTCCTCTGCCTCGAGCTCGTTCGGCGAAACGAGGTC
>DATNKY010000742.1:0-2318 GCA_035603155.1 Solirubrobacteraceae bacterium | reverse complement strand
TCTGGTGGTCTGCCAAATCGTGCGACGCACTTGACGGTCGTGTTCCGGCGCGGGAGGATAGTTATGGGCGACCGGAGGGAGAGACGTTATGGCCCGGATGATGGCCGATTGCCGCCGCTGGCCCAGCGAGACAAATTGCTCGCTGGTGATCATCGGCGAGGAAGACGAGGTGGTGCAGGCTGCTGCCGACCACGCCGCCTCGGTGCATGGGCACGAGAACAACGAGGAGCTGCGCGCTCAGCTGCGCGGCTTGCTCGAGCCGGCAGATCAGTACACCCCTGAGCGTCAGGCAGAAACAGCGCTCCCGGGCTGAGAAGCAAAACGGGGTTTCGTCCCAACCCCAGGTGCCGCGGACACGTGATCGGCGTGGTCGGCGAGCTCCCGCCTCGATTAGGGGTGGGCGCGGATGCGCGAGACGGTATCGGTGGTGGGGCTCGTGGCCCAGATCGCGCTGCCGGCCGGCGCAATGGCGTAGGCGGCCGAGTAGTTGGAGTTGGTGGTTGCTGGCGCAATCCGGATCGGTGGGCCGGCTGTCTTGCCGGTCTGGTCGTTGATCCGCGTGATCGTGCCGTTCGCTTGGTTGGCGATGAACACGTACCCGCCGGTTGCACCGAGGTAGAAGGCGCCGCCGCTGGGCGTGGAGATGGGCTCGCCGATCGCTCGCAGGGTGCTTGGGTTCAAGCGGAGAATCGTGTCGTTGGCGTTGTCGATGACCCACACGCTGCCGCCGGCCAGGACGATGCCGATCGGGAAGCCACCGACGTGAGCGCGGGTGATCGTCCGCGTGGAGGGATCGATCCGGAGTACGTCGCCGTTGTCGCCGGCGGTGGCCCAGATGTAACCGTCACCCCAAGTGAGTCCGAACAATCGGCCCGTGCCGAGCGCGAGAGGGGGTGCAAGCGTGGCGAACGTGTGGGGGTTCAGATCGAGAATCTTCGCGGGCTTCTCCACGACTGCCCACAGGCGACCGCCGCCGACGGCTAGCGGACCGTCGCCTGGCTGCTCGTGCCGGCGCGCGAGGATACGCCCGGTTTGCCAGTCGATCGCGAGCAGCTCCCCGGGCGAGGCGTACACATTCTTGTAGACGCCGGCATACGCGGGGTCGACGATCAGGCGATTGCCGTAACGCACCAGGCCGGCGGTCTGCCCCGGCAGCCGCACCGTGCGCCGCACGGTGCCGGTAGCGAGATTGATCTGCACCAGGCGTCCCCAGGCAAACCCGTTCGAGGGCGCGTTGCGACCGCGGGTCGAGATCCACAACGTGGTCGGGCCGGCCGCGGCGAACTCCGGAAGTCCGGGCGTATGGAGGGTCGCCGTCACGCCGCGAGTCGTCGCCCTCTCCTCGCTGCCGTTCGTAGCTAGCACGACCGACCCGGCGATGGCTGCGGCAAGTGACGCGATAACGACGGCAATCCGCAGCCGCCGCCGGCCGGTGCGGTTGGGTTGATGTGCCATTTGGCTGATCATGATCCGGTGTCCTCTCGCTGTCCACCGACTTGCTGGCGCCCTCTGGGCGGGTGCGTCTGCCCGATCGCCGGCTCAGGTGAGCTTGACGGTCACGTGTTGGTGGGTTTTCGGGTCGACCATCAGGGTCCCCTTGCGCGTGCACGCCGCCGCGACGTAGCCCTTTTGTTGAAGGCGATGGATCTGTCGGTTGGCGCTCTGCCTCTGGGCGCTGGCGTTCGCCGCTTGGTCATTGGCTGTGGGCGCTACTGCTGCCGCAACAACGGCTGCGAGGAGGAGGAACGCGATCGCGACGCGATGGCGCAGCCACTGGGTCACGGGTTCGAGTGCTGGGGTAAGTGCGGTCATCGTGATCCTCGCTCATGTGGGGTCCAAAACAGTCATGCGACCAAACCAGTCACTGGTCGTGGCCGCATCGGGGCTACCCCTGGGAGCGCCGCGATTCCAGGGAAAACCCCGAGGCGCGTGCGCCGGCGTGTGCGACGATGAGCCTGTGCCGATCCGCGTGCTGATCGTCGATGACCACCCGGATTTCCGGGCGGTCGCGCGCGAGCTCTTGCAGGCGGCCGGCTATGTGGTGAGCGGCGAGGCAGCAAGCGTTGGGGAGGCGATTGTCGCCATCGGTGCCCTGGCGCCGGACGTCGTACTGCTCGACGTCGGCCTGCCCGACGGGAGCGGGTTCGATGTCGCCTCTGAGCTATCTCGCGACCCGAGCGGGCCGGTGGTCGTGCTCGTCTCCTCCCGCGAGGCGGAGGATTACGGACGGCGTATCGCGCGCTCCGGCGCGCGCGGGTTTCTGTCCAAGTCTCAGTTGTCGGCAGCGACGCTCGCGAGCGTGCTCGGGTGATCTCCCG
>DATNKY010000597.1:0-12775 GCA_035603155.1 Solirubrobacteraceae bacterium | reverse complement strand
AGCTCCGCTGGATCGAGCGGACTTTGCGCGCGGCACTCGATCTCATGGTGCTGGACGAGGTCGCCGGCAGCGATCCCGTACGCCGACAACGTCGCGGCGCCGTTTCCGAGGGGGATCACGACCTGCTGTGCCCCGAGCTCTGCCGCGAACCCCCACGCGTGGAGCGGGCCGGCGCCGCCGTACGCGTAGACGACGAAGTCCCGCGGGTCGAGTCCCTGCTCGAGCGTTCGCTGGCGGATCAGGGTCGCGGCAGCGTGATTGTTGACGCGCACGATCCCGGCAGCCGCCTCCTCGAGACTCAGCTCGAGCGGCTCGGCGACCAGCGCAACGGCAGCGCGCGCAGCGTCCAGGTCGAGCCGCATGCCGCCGCCGAGGAAGGCGTCCGGGCTCAGCAGCCCGAGCACGACATCGGCGTCGGTGACCGTCGCCTCGGTGCCGCCCCGGCCGTAGCAGGCCGGGCCCGGCGACGAACCGGCGGAGCGGGGCCCGACGCGCAGCCCGCCATCGGACGCGATCGACGCGATCGACCCGCCGCCGCACGCGATCGAGCGCGCGTCGAGGTGCGGCTGGTGGAAGGTGTACTGATCGATGATCTGCTGGCCCGAGACGACCGCGCGTCCGTCGATCAGCAGACCAACCTCGAACGACGTGCCGCCCATGTCCGTCGCGATCACGTTGCGATGCCCGGCGCGCGCAGCGAGCACCGCCGCGCCACTCACACCGCCCGCCGGCCCGGATCCGAGCAGGCGGATCGGGTTGGTCCGGGCGTGCTCGACGTCGGCGACGCCGCCGTTGCACTGCATCACCAGCAGCCGGCCAGCGAAGCCGGCCTCGCGCAACCGGTCGACCAGGCGGTCGAGATACTCGACGGATGCCGGGCCAACGTACGAATTGATCACCGCGGCGACCGTGCGCTCGTACTCTCCCTGTCGCGGCGCGGTCCGAGAGGAGAGGCTGACGAACGAATCCGGCGCGACCTCGTTGACGAGCTCGGCCAGGCGACGCTCGTGAGCATCGTTGCGGAATGCCCACAGCAGCGTGATCGCGACTCCCTGGAGCCCACCGCTTCCGTCGAGCAGCGCCCGGATTGTCCCGCGCGCCGCGTTCTCGTCGAGCGGCGCCACGACTGTGCCGTCGGCGGCCACGCGCTCCTGAACCTCGGCGATCGCCGCCCTTGGGACAAGCGGCGCCGGCTTGCTCGTTGCGCGCACGTCGAACACCCGATCTATCGGGATCCCCGCGGTACGCCCGGCACCGCGCATCATCGTAAGTACGTCACGGTGCCCGGCGGTCGTGATCAGGCCGACCCTCGCCCCGCGGCGCTCCACCAGCAGGTTCGTACCGATCGTGGTTCCATGGCCGAGGCGCGTCGTCTGCCCGAGCAGCTCGCTCGTGCTCTGCCCGGCCTTCTGGGCGAGCTCGTCGAGTGCCGCCAGCACCCCCTCGGAGACGTCGGTGTCCTGGGTCGACATCGACTTCGCGTAGTGCAACCTCCCGTGGGGGTCGATCCCCACGCAGTCGGTGAACGTACCGCCGATGTCGACCCCAATGGCCCAGGTCATGACTCTCCTCTCGGTGGGTATCGCCGAGCGGGTCTCGAGCGAGCCAGACCGTCAGCGCAGCAAGCGTTATACCGCGTGGGTTCGCGTCGCGACCGTTGAGGCGTTTGACCGTCAGCCGCCTAGATCGAGCACTCCTTGACCGGCCTCGGCATCGGTCGGACTCATCTCGTTCCGATGGCGACGACCGGCGGCGACGTAGTTCGTGGCGTGATCGAAGGCCTCGGCTCTAGGTCCTCAATCCATCGGGGATCGGGACCTCGAGATATGCGAGCAGCGCCGCGAGCTTGCGGTCAAGTTCCACGCCGACCTCCGCGATTTCAGGAACCTTGAAGCTCGCGAACAGCGTGCTCGGCTGATCGGTGGTGAACCATCCGCGACCGTCGCTGTCTTCCCAGATTGCGGTATGCAGTGGCGCGTACAGCATCACACGAGGGTCGTATTTGAACATTCGCTCGGCGATGGTGTGGTTGCCCATGAGATAGCTGATGCAGTCGGCGTTGTCGCCTGCGAGTCTCATCACCGGGTGGACGTCGTTGCGGAAATAGATGAGGAATCCGTGTGGCGCGGCGCGGTCGATGAGTCGGCGCATCTCGGACCATGGGGATTTTCGTGATACGAGCTCTGCCACCGCGTCGACGGGCACTGCCGGGACCGCCGCCTCGTAACGCGCTTGAAACTCGCGGACCGGAGGGATGGGCATCGTGAGGCGGGACACGCCGTACCAGAGCTCTTCCAGCGCGCGGCTCGTCATGTCATGCGCAGTCGTGGCGCACGGAAGGAATGCTGTCGAGAAGGTAGGCGCCGCATCCCCGCAACGCTGACGCAGCGCCCGCAGATATGACAACGCACATTCATGCGATACGTCATCTACTTCGCGTTCGGTTGGCCGAGCGTCTGAGCTGTAGACGATCAATCGCCACGCGGCGAGCGTGCAGATGGCGTCTCGGGCTGGTGCGCCGGTTCGGGCGTCAGGCCGGGTTCTCGGCTCCGATGCCGTTCAACGTGCCGCGTGGGTGCTCGGCGGCGATACGTCCGAGCTCGACGCGCGAGTTGATGTCCAGCTTTGCAAACGAGTGCCGCAGGTGCATGCTCACCGTGTGCGGCGAGAGGAACAGGTGCGCTGCCGCCTCCCGGTTGGTCATTCCGCTCGTGATCGCCTCGACGACGGCTACCTCGCTTTCGGTCAAGGCGCCCCAACCCCGGTCGGGTCGCTCCTGCCTGGTCAGGCGCCGGCGGACGCCGAGCTCACGCAGGCGGCGACGCAGACGGGTAGCGTCCCAGGTCGCCCCCATCTTGGCGGTTAGCTCCAGGGCGCGCCCGAGCAGCTCGATCGCCTCTTCTCGGGGCGAGAGCACGCCAAGGTCCTCGAGCGCAGAGGCGAGCGCCGGCCAGCGCGGCGAGCGCTCGAAATGCTCGATCGCACGGCGCAGCGCGTCCCGGTCGACGTGCAGCAGGCCGTCGGCGTGCAAGGCTGCTCCATTGACCGTGTCAAGGGATGGATTTTGCTCGGCACGGTCTCTGGCGAGTGCCGACGTGCGTTCGGCGAGCGCTCGGTCACCGGCGGCGAGCGCGATTCGAACGAGGTGCGGCTGATCGGTGACGTCGAGCGGGAAGAGAGGCAGGAGCGGCTCCTCTGGCGGCAGCTCGCGCTCAAGCTCAGCCATGATCTGCAGGCCAGCCCTCGGGGCGCCTGACGCGGCGGCCTGCTGCGCCAGAATCCACGCCGCGTGGCGCTTGAGCTCGGGAGTTCCGTTCGCCCGGACCACAGCCGCGAAGTCGGCACATCCACGACCGATCACCCGGTCGCCCACCCGGATCCCGGAGCCGGCGAGCGCGCTGATCGCCGCGGCATCGTTCGAGCCAAAGCTCGGCTGTGCTTCCTCGGGTCGAAGCATCCCTTCGAGCGCCGCGATCGCGTCCGAGAATTCGCCGAGCTGGAAATGCTGGCGACCGCGCCATTGCTCCCACAGATGGACGGCCCAAGCCTGTGAGTCTCGCTGGGCCGATTCGAGCCCGGCGATCGCCAACGGGATCGCCTCATCGAAGCGATCGACGGTGGCGAGTACCTCTGTTCGCCACTGCCGTGCGAGCCGCGCCCGTGCCTCCTCGCCCTCGACCGAGCCGGCGCGGACGGCCGCTTCGATCCGCTCGAGCGCGCCACCGAAGTCGCCTTCGGTGTACAGCAGTCCTCCCGTCGCGAGCCCGAGCGAGAACAGTGACGCTTCGTCGCCGTGCGCTTCGATCTCGTCCTTCGCCTCGCCGAGCAGTCTCTCGGCTTCGGTGCGGCGGCCGGCCGCGAGAGTGTTGTGGACGAGCCGGCCGAGATGCCGCGCGCGGTCGGCAGGCGCCAGGCCGGACAGCGCCAGTGCCTTGAGCCCAGCCTCCGCTCGCACGTCCGGTGAGAGACTGAACATCCCGGCGATGCCGTAGCGCACTTCAGATTCCTGCTCGGGTGGCAGCAGCTCGCTCAGTGCGACATCGGCGAATGATGTGGCCTCCTCTGGACGCCCGGCGGCATGGAGCAGGACTGCCGCGTCGGCGACGAGCGGGCCTCGGCGGGGGTCCTCGCGCGGGATCAGCTCGAGCGTGCGCTGCGCCAGCTCGGCCGCGGCCGGGGGGTCAGATGCGCCCAGCGCCTTCGCGGCGCGAGTAAGGATGTCGATCGCCTCGGAGTCGCCGGGCTGGGCGCTCGCGGCGAGCTGTTCGGCGACTTCGACCGCGGGCGCGCCGGAACGCAGCAGCTCGGTAACAGCCTGCCGCTCGAGTGCCCGCCGCGCGGAGGTCGGCATGCTCTCCAGCACGGCCTCCCGGAGGATGTCGTGGCGGAAAGTGAGGGCCTCGCCATCCTCCACGAAGAAGTCAGCGCGGCTCAGCTCCGCGACGGGGTCGAGTAGATCCGACGGGGCAGCACCCAACATGTCGGCGAGCGCGGCGAACGTGAATCGGCGACCAAGAGCGGCAGCTACTGTCGCGACGTTCCGTGCCAGCGCCGACATTCGCGCCAGGCGATCGCGCATCGTTACACGCATGCGTGTCGGCAGCCGGGTAGCTCGAGTCATCGCCCGCCCGTCCTCCACCCAGAGCAACCCATCCTCGCGGAGGCCGAGCAGCAGTTCGGTCAGCCAGAACGGCGCTCCGCCGGCGCTGGCGGCGAGCTTGAGCAGCGACCCGTCCGGCGTAGCGCCGGCGAGATCGGCGATCAGCTGAGCGACCGCCGTCTCAGGCAGCGGCCCGAGCTCCACCCGCACACCGCCGGCTGCATAGAGCCTCGCCAGCATTGCGCGGAGGTCCGGAGACGCCTCGGTGGTCCGCACGGCCCCGAGCCACCCAATCGGCAGCGACGCCAGACGGAGGGTAAGCGCCTCGATGGCTGCCACCGAGCTGGCGTCGGCCCACTGCAGGTCGTCCACCACGACGACCACCGCATGCTCGCTCGCGAGCCGCTCAAGCATCTCCTCGATCTCCTGAATCAGCCAGTACCGCAGCTCGGGCAGCGTTCTCAGATCGCCGAACGACGCGGGATCCAGGAGAGGCTCTGCTCCTCCGATCAGCGCGTTGAGCAGAGCGCCCATCGGGACCACGCGGTCACCGCGGGCTGCGCCTCCCGAGCCGACAAGCATCGCAAGTCCGCGTGCAATCTCAACTGCCTCGGCGAGCAACCGCGTCTTACCGGAACCCGGCGAGCCCTCGATCACCGTCACCGAGCCCCTGCCCCGACCCAGGACCAGTAGCTGGGAGCGAACGAGACCAAGCTCGTCCTCCCGCCCCCTGAGTCGGGTGCAAAGCGAAGGAAAAGGCCGCTCTTCGGCAGGCATCAGGTCAGTCCCAGAGGCATCGAAGCTCCCGCAAGCGATTTTGGGTGCGCTACGAAGGCCCGGGACTCTACCCACCGTTCTGAGCCAACCACACCGGGTGCCGCGGCTTACAGATTGCACGAACGTGCATTGCCGGCTGCGATCGGCTCAGCGACGCTCCTCATCGCGAAAATCATGCAGGGACGAGGGGCCGGACGTGCGACCTACCCACTTGGTTTTGACAGATCAGCGTTTTGCGGCGGATCGCGTAGCACAGCCGTCGCCTCACCTTCCGATCATCTCACCGAGCTCCGGATCAGCGCGATTGCATGAACCTGCTGCGCCCCACCAAGGCCCACAGCTTGAGGGCTCGTCCGGTCCGGCCCGATCGCGCTTCAGTGCTCCACTGATCGGGCGTGACGCCGAGACGGATCACGTATGTGCCCTTGTCGATGGTGTCCACGATCGGGGTGGGGCACTCACGGTCTGCGGCGAGGCTGGCATTGGAAAGTCGGCGCTGCTCGAGCACGCACGCGCACGTGCATGCGAAATCGGCGCGCAGACGCTGGTCACGGCCGGCGTAGAGTCCGAGGCGGAGCTTGCTTTCGCCGGCATGCATCAGCTGCTTCGACCGGTCATCGCGCACGCCGAGCTGTTGCCACCCCCACAACGCAGCGCGCTCGACGCGGCGCTCGGTGTCAGGGGGGACCTCGAGCCCGATCCGTTCCTGGTGGCGCTTGCGGCGCATCAACTTGTCTGCGGGGCGGCCGAGACGCGCCCGGTAGCGCTGATCGTCGATGACGCACACTGGCTCGATCGATCAACCCTCGGGGTGCTGTCATTCATCTCCCGGCGGCTCGAGAGCGAGTCAGTGATCCTCATCGCTGCGGTCCGCGACGGCTACGTGAACCCGTTCAGAGAGGCTCGTTTACCGAGCGTGCGGTTGGAGCGGCTGGGTACGGTGGCCGCAGCCGAGGTGTTGGATCACACCGCGCCGGATCTGCACCCAGCCGTGCGGGCTCGCGTGTTGGCGCAGGCCGTCGGAAACCCGCTCGCGCTCGTCGAGTTGGCCCGTGCTCTGCCGTCTTCGGCCGCTGCCCGAGAGCGGCTCTCCTCGACGCCGCCGACGCTGACCACGCGTCTGGAGCAGGCGTTCGCGACGAGACTCGACTGTCTGTCCGACGAGACTCGCGTGATGCTGCTCGCCGCCGCGCTCGACGGCCGGGCCTCGCTGGACGAAGTCGCAACGGCCAGCTCGCGGCTGAGCGGTGGGGCGCCGGCGTTGTCGGCGCTCGACCCAGCGGTTGAGGCCGACTTGATCTCGATCGTCGACGTGGAGCTGCGGTTCCGGCACCCCCTCGTCCGCTCTGCGATCAGGCAGGCCGCGCCCCCAGTACGCGTGCTGGAGATGTACGGCGTGCTCGCCGATGTTGTCGCTGATCCAGAGCGTCGGCTATGGCACCGCGCGATGGCCGCCGTTGGTTGCGACGAGGAACTCGCCTCAGCGCTGGATGCACACGCTGCGGTCGCACGGCGTCGAGGCGCGGTGGCCGTCGCCGCTGGCGCGCTCGAACGCGCCGCCGCACTCACTCCTGAGCCGGCGCGAAAGGGCGAGCGGCTGGTCCGCGCTGCTGAGATCACGTACGAGCTCGGCCTGGTCGAGACCGCCCGGGGTCTTCTTCAGCAGGTGCAAGCAGTCGAGGTCGGCTCACTCGAGCTGGCCCGCTCGGCCTGGCTGCAGCACATGATCAGCGGCGATGTCTGGGTGCAGCCCGGCGCGGCCCAAGCGTTCGTCGCGATCTCGAGGCAGATGCTCAGCGGTGGTGACGCGGACATGGCGCTGCGGTCGCTCGTGCCGATCGCGCACCGCTGCTGGTGGACGCGGTCGCACGCCCGCACGCGAGAATATGTGGTCGGCGCCGCCGAGAGCTGCGGCGTGCCCGACGACGATCCGCGCCTGCTCGCCGTGATCGCGCTCGCCCATCCAGAACTGACGGGGCCCAAGGTTCTGGAGCGTGTCTCACAGATGAGGCTCGGCGAGGTCGCTGATCCGGTCTCCGAGATGTACCTCGGAATCGCCGCGGAGAAGGCGGGTGACTTCGTCACCGGAGAGCGATTCCTGGCCCGCGCAGTCGAGCGCCTTCGCGAGCAGGGAAGAATCGGAATGCTCACTCAGGCCCTCGTCCACCACGCGTGGACTGCGACGTACATAGGAAATTGGGGCAGCGCCGCAGCCGCCGGTGCCGACGGAGCGCAACTGGCGCGCGACAGCCGCCAGCCGCAGTACGGCCTCACCGGCGAGCTCATCGCCGCGCTCGCCTCGACATTGCGTGGCGTGGAGTCGGACGTTGAGTCGATGCTCGCCAAGCCCGAGCAGACACTCCTGGCGATGAACGGTGGGCCGATGCTCGCTCCCGCCCATCTCGCCCGTGGCGCCGCGGCTCTCGGCGACGGCCGGCACGAGGACGCGTTCCGCCACCTGTGGCCCGTCTTTGACAAGAGCGACCCGGCCTTCCATCGGTTCATGCGCTGGCCGGCGATCCTCGACCTGGTCGAGGCCGGGTCTCACGGCGAAAACGTCGCACTGGTCAAAGAGGTGATCGGCGAGCTCGAGGAGATCACGAGACAGAGCTCACCCCCGATTCTGTGCGCAGGCCTGACTTGCGCACGGCCGCTCGTCGCCATCGACGGTGAGGCCGAGCAACTGTTTCGGGAGGCGCTTGGGCAGGGCTGGGCCGGATACCCGTTCCTGCGGGCCAGGACCTTGTTCTCCTTCGGCTGCTGGCTCCGCAGGGCGCGCCGAGGTGTTGACTCGCGCACACCGTTGCGCGACGCGATCGATCTGTTCGACGCGCTGGGCGCGGCCTCCTGGAGCGCGCGCGCGCGACAAGAGCTGCGAGCAACCGGCGAGACGATCGGGCGGCGGACCCCCGACGCGCGTGATCGGCTCACAGCACAGGAGCTGCAGATCGCGCAGCTCGCTGCCCTGGGCTTGTCAAACCGGCAGATCGGCGAGCGGCTCTTCCTCTCTCATCGCACGATCGGCTCCCATCTGTACCGCATCTTCCCCAAGCTTGAAATCACCTCGCGCGTACAACTGCGTAACGCGCTTGCGACCGACACAAGCGTGAGCGACCAAACAGTCGCATGACTCAAGAAAACCGGGATCTCGTGAGTCACGATCAGCACTGAGCACTCGCGCTGCTTCCGGCGCCGGTACGCCGGGCGCATCGATCCGCGACTTCGAGTAGGAGGGCAGATGGCAGCAACCGAGGCTTCCGGTCATCTCCGTACCGTGGATGCCCACCCGCGCGAGAACGCCCGCGAGAGGCCGCAGGCGTTGCTGGGGGAGCTCGATGGCCGCGTCGTCGTCCGTGAGCCGGAACGCTGATGTCTCCGATCAGTCGCGGGTTCTTGGGCCGCCGGCGTTCTCGCGGGGATCCTTCACGCGTCCCGCCAGGTCAGTACGTGACCGACGACTTCCCGGTCCTGTCGGCTGGTCCGACCCCGCATACGCCGCTACCTGATTGGAGCTTCACGGTCGACGGCGCTGTCGTCAAGCCAGTTTCGTGGCGATGGGTGGAGTTCCTCGCGCTTCCGGCAGAACATGTGACCGTTGACATCCACTGCGTCACGAAGTGGTCCAAGCTCGACACATCGTGGCGTGGAGTATCGCTCGAGGCGCTCCTGAAGACCGTCGAGACCAAGGCCGAATACCTCACGGCCTGGTGCGACGGCGGCTACACGACGAACCTGGCGCTCGACGACGTCCTCGACGGCAAGGCTTGGGTCGCCTACGAATACGAGGGTGGACCGATACACCCAGAACACGGCGGTCCGGCACGACTGCTGGTCCCCCACCTCTACTTCTGGAAGAGCGCGAAGTGGGTCCGCGGTCTCAGGCTCACCCCGACGGACGAACCTGGCTTCTGGGAGACCTACGGCTACCACAACCACGGCGACCCATGGCTGGAGCAGCGCTACCGGGGAGACTGAGCTGGCAGCTCGGTCGGGTCGTCGACACGATCGAAGAGACCCGGCGCGCGAAGAGCCTCGTGCTCGACCTACCGAACTGGCAAGGTCACCGCGCCGGACAGCACGTCGACATCCGTCTCACGGCAGACGACGGGTACCAGGCGCAGCGCGGCTACTCGATCGCCTCGGCACCCGAGGACGACGGCGTCATGCTCACCGTCGATCGGCTCGAGCGGGGGGAGGTCTCGCCATACCTCACCGACGTGATCGAGCAAGGCGACGAACTCGAGTTGCGCGGGCCGATCGGCGGCTACTTCGTCTGGGACGCATCGCAGTCCGGCCCGCTACTGCTGATCTCGGGAGGCTCCGGGATCGTTCCGCTACGGGCGATGCTCCGCCACTGGGCCGCGGCGCGTCCGGCAGTCGAGGTGCGCCTGCTGCACTCAGCACGGTCGCTTGACGACGTGATCTACCGTGACGAGCTCATGCGGCTCGCGGCGTTCGAGGAGGTCGACGTACGCATCGCTCTGACGCGGGCATGGCCGGACGGCTGGCGCGGGCACCGCGGACGCGTCGACCGCGACTTCCTGGACGGCGCGGCCTGGCCACCGCGGGACCAGCCGCACATCTACGTGTGCGGACCGACCGCCTTCGTCGAGGCCGCAACCGCGGCGCTGGTCGAGACCGGCCAGCAGCCCAACACGATCAAGACCGAGCGCTTCGGACCGACCGGAAATTGACGTGACCTACGTACTCGACGGCAACGCCATCGCCGGCGACCTGTTCGCCGCCTTCGGGCACGAGATGACCACCGTCGTCGGCCGCTGCCGCAACTGCGGCACCGCATCCCCGGTCGCCGAGCTGTGCGTGTACGCGCGCGCGCCGGGCACGGTCGCCCGCTGTTCCACCTGTCATGCCGTCGTCATGGTGCTGGTCACGATCGGCGGTGAATACCACATCCATCTGCCGGCCTACGAATTTATGGAGGAGGTCCAGAGCTCATGCGAGCTCTAATTGCAGTCGCCCGACTGAAGAGAACGCGGATGCCGCGGGTCAGCATCCGACCCGGAGGAAGGGGAACTCAAAGGGAGCGCCACGATTTCGTCGGCGAGATCGTGATCGACAACCCTCCGATGAACCTCTTCTCAGAGGCGCTCATCGCTGACACGCTCGCGCACCAAGCGACCAAGCGCATCCTCCGAGCGTGGCGCTCGGGAGGCGTTTCCGCAGCAGACCACGTCACCAGTCGGGTGACTCAAGACAAACCTAACGCTGGGGGTGACGATCTAACGCGAGTCAACAGTCCTAACAGAAAGGAACTCGCCATGTCCCCGCAGGACAAACCCAGCATCGTGTTTTGCCACGGGATCTGGGCCGACGGTTCGTGCTTCAGCAAGGTGATCCCCCCGCTCCAAGCCGAGGGGTACGAGGTGATCGCCCCCCAGTACAACCTCGACTCAGCCCAGACCGACATCGATAGCGTGCTTCGCACGTTGGGACGGGTCTCCAGCCCGTCCATCCTGGTCGGCCACTCCTACGGCGGCGCCGTCATCACCGGCGCTGGAATCGACGATCGGGTCATCGGACTTGTCTACATCGCTGCGGTCGCGCCCGACGAGGACGAGACCGCAGCCAGCCAGCAGGCGAAATACCCGACCACGGACATCTTCGCCAGCGGGTTGGAAGTCGCGGATGAGCGGGTCTGGATGCTCCCGTCCGGGATCAAGTACTTCTGTGGAGATCTGCCTGCAGCTGAGCAGCAACTCGTGTGGGCGACGGCGACGCCACCCGCCGCGGAACTATTCAATGAGAAGCCCCCGGGAACCGCGTGGAGGACGAAGCCGAGCGCCTTTGTCGTGGCCACCCAGGACCACAGCGTCCACCCCGACCTGCACCGGGACTCGGCCAAGCGGATGGGCGCCACGACTTACGAGGTCGACAGTGCCCACTGCGCGATGCTCTCGCATCCCGACGTCGTGCTCGACGCGATCCGCAACCTAGTGACGTCCGTCCAGGGAACCCTGGCGACGGCGTAACAGGGCTGTGGCAAGCCGAGGTCACCGAGCGACCGACGCGAAAGATCGCGGGGGACGTCAGTCACTACGGTGACCGGCGTCCCCTTTTTCGAGACGACGCGCCGACTCCGTCGTCTACCTCATGGGCAACCACATCTTCGCGGAGCGCATGTTCCGCCACGACCCGCGCGCCTTGATATTACGGCAGCCAGACCGCGAGCTGCGTGCGTGATTTGACCTCGAGCTTGCGGAACACCTTCCGCAGGTGGTACTCCACTGTGCTCGCGCTGATGAACAGTCGAGAGGCAATCTCTCGATTCGTGTGGCCTTGCGCTGCAAGGTGAGCGATCTGCGTTTCCTGTGGCGTGAGTTCGTCCCGTGTTTGCACCGTCCGTTTGCGGGCACGCTCGCCCGTCGCCTCCAGCTCGAGGCGTGCGCGCTCGGCGAATGCCTCCATGCCGATCGATGTGAACTGGTCGTGCGCCGCACGTAGCTCCGCGCGGGCGTCCACCCGTCGGCGCCCGCGGCGCAGCCACTCGCCGTAAACCAAATGCGCCCGGGCGAGCTCGGGACGAAGCCGGATGCGGCTGAATCGCTCGATCGCCTCGCGATAGAAGCTCTCGGCGGGTTCGCCTTCGCAGAGCAGCGCCCGCGAACGCGCGAGCACGCCCAACCCCCAATCGTTCTCGCCGACGCTTGTCGCCTCGGCCAGCCGCTCGAGCGCTTCGCTGGCGACCTGTGTCTTGCCGATCCTCGTCGCTGCCTCGATGACCTCGGCAAGCGCCCATCCAGAGGTCCACAGCTCCGGCGCCTCCTCGCTGGCTTGCCTGGCCTCCGCCAGAGCCTGCTCATAGCGGCCAAGCGCGATGTTCATCACCGCGGATACCCACTGGCACACTTGGATTCCGTAACCCTGTCCCGCGGCTGACGCCTTCCTCATCTCGACCTCAATCACCGCACGGGCCTCGGCCTCCCGCCCCCGGAAGCATTCGAGAACCACGGCCGCGTAACGCGCGAGTCCATTTCCTGTTGCCTCCGCGATCGTGTCAGCCTCCGCGATCAGCAGGCCAGCCATCGCAAAATCGCCACGCCAGGCCGCATTTGCTCCCACTGTTTGGAGATAGACCGGCAGATTGTCGAGTAAGCCAGCCTCGCGGACCGTCGGCAGTAGCCGGCCGACAGCCTGATGCCAGCTCTGGTCGTCCCAGAGCGCCCACGCGGCGTGCGTAGCCAGCCATCCCCACCGCAGTCCCTCTGCGATGGCGATCTCGCCCTCGGCAAGGACGCTGAGTGCCCGGCTCAACATGGGTGCCGCCGCCGCCCGTCCATCGCCGACCAGAACCGCGAGGGCGTCGAGCAGCAGGTCGGCCGGGCGCGGAGCGGAGGTGGGTTGCGGGGCGCAACGAGCCGCACCGGAGATCTCCTGGAG
>DATNKY010000655.1:0-8426 GCA_035603155.1 Solirubrobacteraceae bacterium | reverse complement strand
TGGCGGCGCTCGAGGCGCAGGCGGCCCTCGAACAGGATCCAGGCGAGCTCGAGGCTCCCGCCGAGCCCGAGCAGCCGATCCGCCTCGACGAGGACACCTCGCCGGCGCGCGGGCGACGCTTCACGCGCGCCTGAAACACTGCCCCGATGCCGGGGCGGCTCTTGGCGAAGGTTCAACGCACCCTGGGGTGGCGTGGGACGGTGATCGTCCTCACGCTCGCGGCGGTGATCGTGAGACTGGTGATCATCGCTCACAGCCGGGGTGGGGAGGACCTGCGGATGTACGTCTACTTCAGCCGGCTGCCGCTGCACGGGGTCAACCCGTTCTCGCCGCCGGCCGGCGGGATGTTCCCAGCGGTCGACAGCAACAACCCGCCTGTCGAGGTGGCGGTGTTCACAGGGCTGCTGGCGATCCACGACGCGGCGACCATGTTGCGGCTCCTGTTCGTCCTCGCCGATGCCGCGGTGCTGCTGGTGATCGGGCTGGCGTACCGGCGCCCACGACGGTGGCGGCTGGCGATGATGCTGTTCTACGGCTTCAACCCGTTCATCCTGGTCGCGTTCACGGCCTTCGCCGAGGACAAGACACTGCTGTTCCTCGGGATCGCCTGCTGGCTGCTGGCTCTCGAGCGCGACAGCGAGTTCGGATCGTGGTTCGCGGCGGCGGCGCTGACCGCGTTCAAATTCCTCGGGGCGTTCGCGGCGCCGGCGCTGGCGCTGCGCTCATGGCGCCGCGACGGCACGCGCGCGGTGATTCCGGTCGCCGCCTACGGTGCCGTGTTCCTGCTCAGCAACGCCCCGTGGTTCCCGGCGAGCCTGCACGCCTTCTCGCGGCGCAACGTGCGCCTCGGGATCGATCCGCCGATCCACGCCAGCCCGTGGCTGCTGGTCTCACGCGCCGGCCTGTATGCCCCGGCCGAGGCCAAGATCGCGCTGGTGCTGTCGATCGTCGCCGTGCTTGCCCTGTACGCCGTGCGCAAGATCGAGATCCGCGAGGCGGTGATCTTCTCGCTGTTCGCCGGCTACGTGTTCCTGCCCGATGACGCCTTCAACCGGCTGATCCTGATCACGCTCCCGTTTCTGCTGTTGCTCAGCCTGTCTCTGTGGCGCTGGGTCGCGGTCTGGATCGTGACGTGCTTCTCGGCGCTCGCCGCGGTCGTCGCCGTCCGAGGCGTGCCGCACGAGTTGCGCGGACTCGCAGGGCCCCTTCAGACCGTGTTCTCGACCCACGAGGCGACCGTCCGCCACGTCCTGTGGGTCAACCTGTTCCCGGCGCTGGTGCTGGCGCTGTACTTCTACGATCGCTCACGGGGGCGGGCACCGGTTGGCGCCGCCCCCGATCGGCCGCGAGCTCGGGCAGAGCGAGCCGCCGAGCCCTCGCTTAGCTGACGGCGCCGAAGTCCTCCGCCACCTTCGCCCAGTTGACGACGTTCCACCACGCGTCAAGGTAGTCCGGGCGGCGGTTCTGGTAGGTGAGGTAGTAGGCGTGCTCCCACACGTCGACGCCGAGCAACGGCGTCTTGCCGTCCGAGATCGGGTTGTCCTGGTTGGCGGTCGAGACGACCGCGAGCCCGGAGCCGTCGTGGACGAGCCATGACCAGCCCGAGCCGAAGCGCTTCACGCCGGCGTCCTTGACCTGTGCCTTGAAGTCGTCGAACGAGCCGAACGCCGAGTTGATCGCGTCAGCGAGCGCGCCGTCGGGGGCACCGCCGCCGTCGGGCGACATCCACACCCAGAACAGCGAGTGGTTGTAGTGTCCGCCGGCCTGGTTGCGCACCCCGGCCTGCTTGTCGCTCGGCAGCGAGCCGAGGTTCTTGAGCACCTCCACGACGGGCTTGTCCGCCCACTCGGTGCCCTCGAGCAGGGCGTTGGCGGCGGTCACGTAAGCCTGGTGATGCTTGTCGTGATGCAGGTGCATCGTCTGCTCGTCGATCGTCGGCGCAAGCGCGTCATAGGCGTAGGGCAGATCCGGGACCGTGTAGGCCATCGAAGGCTCCTTTTATGGCTTAATTTCGTGCCGTTCTATCAGAACATACCCCTACGCCACCGCGGAGACACTGGGCGGGCGTGACCAGGGCGTGACCCAGCGGCGGGTAGGCTTCCGCGGGCGTGACCCGCCTGTCCACCTACTTCCTTCCGACCGAGCGCGAGCCACCCGCGGATGCCGAGGCGATCTCGCACAAGCTGATGGTCCGGGCCGGTCTGATCCGTCAAGTCGGATCCGGCCTGTGGTCGTGGTTGCCGGCCGGCTGGCGGGTCCACCAGCGGATCGTTGGAATCGTGCGCGAGGAGATGAACGCGATCGGCGGGCAGGAGATGCTGATGCCGGTACTGCAGCCGGCGGAGCCCTGGCGGCGCACCGGTCGTTACGCGATCGAGGAGCTGTTCAAGCTCAAGGACCGCCGGGGCGCGGACATGGTGCTGGCTCTCACCCACGAGGAGATCGTCACCGGCCACGTGGCCGCGGCGGTCCAGTCCTACCGCGAGCTGCCGCTGATCCTGTACCACTTCCAGATCAAGGAGCGCGACGAGGCACGACCGCGCGCGGGCGTCCTGCGCACGCGGGAGTTCATCATGAAGGATTCCTACACATTCGATCGCGACGCGGAGGGGCTCGACGTCGCATACCGCCGCCACGCCGAGGCCTACGACCGGATGTGCGATCGCTGCGGGCTCGAGTGGTACCGGGTCGAGGCCGACGTCGGGATGATGGGCGGTCATGGCGCCGACGAATACATGGCGCCCTGCGCCGCGGGCGAGAACGAGGTCGTGCTCGCGCCCGGGTATGCGGCCAACCTCGAGGTCGCAAGCGCCGATCCACAGCTGGTCGCACTGCCGAGCGGCCTCGAGGCGCCCGAGTTCGTCCAGACGCCCGGAATGACCACGATCGACGCGGTCGTCGCCGCGCTCGAGGTCCCCGCCGGAGCGCTGCTGAAGGCATTCCCGATAGTCCTGGCTGATGGCGAGATGAGGCTCGTGATGGTCCGCGGCGACCACCGGATCAACGAGATCAAGCTCCAGAACACGCTCGGCCAGCCGTTCCGCGCCGCCGAGGCCGGCGAGGTCGCCCAGCGGCTCGGACCGCCCGGGTTCATCGGCCCTGTCGGCTCGCAGCTGCCGGTGCTGCTCGACGACGCCGTGGCACCCGGAGCGTATGTGACCGGCGCCAATCAGGCCGACGCTCACCTACGCGGCGTGGAGCCCGGACGCGACTTCCAGTTCGAGCGCGTCGACGTCCGCTCAGTGGCCGCTGGGGATACCGTCAACGGCGCGACCGTCCGCGTCGAGCGCGCAATCGAGGTCGGGAACATCTTCAAGCTGGGAACGCGCTACTCGGACCCGCTCGGGGCGAGCTACCTCGACGAGGAGGGCCGCAGCCAGCTGATCTGGATGGGCTCCTACGGCTTCGGGCCGGCGCGCGCCGCAGCCGCCGCGGTCGAGCAGCACGCCGACGAGCACGGGATCTCATGGCCGCGAGCGGTCGCTCCGTTCGACGTCGAGCTGGTGGTGCTCGGCAAGCAGGCGACGCCCGAGCGCGAGCTGGCCGACCGGCTGTATGGCGAGCTGGGACAGGCCGGCCTGGAGACCCTGTATGACGATCGCGACGCCAGCCCGGGCGAGAAGTTCGCCGACGCGGAGCTGCTCGGCTGCCCGCTGCGGGTTACGGTCGGTCGGCGGACGCTCGCCGGCCAGGAGATCGAGGTTCAGGTCAGGCGCGGCCGCGAGGCGCGCACGGTCGGGCTCGAGGGCGCCGCCGCGGCGGTCGCGGCGCTCTCGCGCGAGCTACCCTGACGGGCAGGCCAGCCGACGCAGGAGCGGCAGTGACTCTCCGGATCACCAAGCGGCGACTGTTTGGCATCGATCGCTCCGGGCCGCCTCCGAACGCGACCCTCTCGACCCAGCCGCTGAACCCGTGGACGATTCCGAACGCGATCGGCTTCCTGCGCCTGCTCGGGATCCCGGTGTTCCTGATCCTCGCGCTGTCTAGTTCGAACGGCCAGGACACGGTCGCGACGATCCTGTTCGCGGTGATCGGCTGGGCCGACTACCTCGACGGATTCGCGGCGCGTTTGACCGGCCAGTACAGCCGGCTCGGCGCGCTGCTGGATCCGATCATCGACCGGCTGCTGATCGTCTCTGGATTGGTCGTCTGTTATCACTTTTCGCTGCTTCCGCGGTGGGCGATCCTGCTCGCGGTCGCGCGCGAGCTGTTCATGCTCGCCCTGAGCCGCTACGCGCTGCGACGGGGTCTCGAGCTCCAGATCAACTGGCTCGGGCGAATCGGGGTTGCCCCGACGATGGGCGCGCCGTTCTTCGCGATGGTCGGCTTGCACTGGCTCGCGCTCATAATGCTGTACGTCGGGTTGGCCCTGTCACTGTCGGCGACCGCCCTGTACGTTCGGCGCGGCATCGCGCAGCTGCGAGACAGGCGCTGATTCACCGCCGTTCACATCTTCTGAACCTACCCTAAAGCTCAGCTTGACCCTATGAGGTGGCGGGTTATACTCGCCCGAAAGCAATCTCATCTGCCTCGCAGAGCGGGGGAGGAGCCTGTATGGACACGTTTCCCGATCTCGGCTCCCTTACGGACCAAGAACTCAAGGACCTCATCAAGCAGTTGACCGAGGAGGAGATGGAGATCTCCTACCAGCGTCGCATCCTTCACGGCAAGATCGACATCCTCCGCGCAGAGCTGGTCAACCGCCTGCGCAAGAAGGACGAAACCGGCGAGCTCGTGATCTCCGGAGCCGACGTCCAGCAGCTGACCGACATCCTCGCCGGGCGAGTCCCCGGTTCCGACGCCGAGTAAGCATCCAGCCGGGATGGCGCAGCACTGCCCAGAATGCGGGTTCGCCAATGACGACGGCGCGAGCTACTGCCAGCGCTGTGGCGCGTTTCTGGCCGCCAGCGAGCAACCGCCTGGAGCGACGACCGCGACCTACAAGATCGGCGAGACCGGCGAGCTCGAGGCCCTGGAGCTCGAGGACGTCGTCGCTCGCGGTGCCGCGCTCGTGATCCGCGCCGGCGGCGGCCGCGCGGGGGAGGGCTTCCCGCTCGAGGGCGACAGGCTGTCGGTCGGCCGGCGTCCCGACAGCGACGTGTTCCTCGACGACGTGACGGTGTCGCGCGATCACGCGCTGATCGTCCGCCGCGGCAACGACTACTACCTCGACGACTGCGGCTCGCTCAACGGCACTTACGTGAACCGGCGGCGGATCGACTCCCATCGCCTCAGCGACGGCGACGAGCTGCAGATCGGCAAATACAAGCTTGCGTTTCTCAGCCGCTGATGGCCAGCACTGACACCACCAAGGCCGTAGTCGCCCTTCCGGACTCGCCCGACAACGACGGCCACGCGCCGCGCCAGAAGGCGGTCACGATCGGCGCCGTCTGCAAGGCGCTGAACCAGGAGTTCCCCGACATCTCGATCTCCAAGATCCGCTACCTCGAGGATCAGAAGCTGCTCGCGCCGCGCCGGACGCAGGGCGGCTACCGCCTCTACACGCAGAGCGACATCGAGCGCCTGCGGACGATCCTGCGCCTGCAGCGCGACGAGTTCCTCCCGCTGAGGGTGATCCGCCAGGAGCTCGCTCGCGGACGGTCGGAGGGCGACGTCGCCGCGCCCTCGGGCGAGCGGCGCGGGCTCCGTCACACGGTCGTCAACGTACGCGACGCCGGGGCCCTGTACTCGCTCGAGGACGTGGTGGAGGAGACGGGCGCTGAGGCCAGCTTGGTGCGCGAGCTCGTCGACTTCGGGGTGATCAAGGGCGAGACGCGCGGCGGGGCGCGCTACTACGACGAGACCGAACGCGAGATCGTCCGGGCGGTGTCCGAGCTGGCTCGGTATGGCGTCGGCGGGCGCAATCTGCGCGTGTTCCGCAGCTCCGCCGATCGCGAGGCGCAGCTGCTGCAGAGCATCCTCGCTCCCGCGCTGCGCTCGCGCAATCCCGAGCGCCGCAAGGAGGCGATCGAGGCCCTCGAGAACCTCGCGTCGGTCACCACCCATCTCAAGCATCTGCTGTTGATCCGCGACCTGCGCAAGATCGCGACCTAGCTCACTCTTGGCCAGCGAGCGCCCCGTGCCCTCTGTGGATCTGCGCGCCCATATCCGGGACATTCCGGACTTTCCAAGCCCGGGGGTCGTGTTCCGCGACATCACGCCACTGCTGCTGGATCCCGCCGCCCTCGCCGCCGCCATCACGGAGCTCGCCGGACTGTTCAGCGACGCGCACGTCGACTACGTGGTCGCGGCCGAGGCGCGCGGGTTCATCCTGGGAGCCGCGCTCGCGCGCGAGCTTCGTGCCGGGTTCGTGCCTGCCCGCAAGCCCGGAAAGCTCCCGGCCGAGACGATCAGCGTCCAGTACGCGCTCGAATACGGGCTCGATGAGCTCGAGGTCCACGCCGATGCCTTCGCCGGCGGCGCGCGCGTCCTCGTCCACGACGATCTGCTCGCGACCGGCGGAACCGCCCGCGCGCTATGTGACCTGACCGCGGAGCTCGGCGCCGAGATCATCGGATGCGCGTTTCTCGTCGAACTGAGCTTTCTCGGCGGCCGCGCGCGGCTGGCGCCGCACGAAGTCCACGCGTTGATCGACTATTCCAGCTGAGATGGCGAGCTCATGGCGATCCCGCGTTCTCCACGCCAGCCAGCAGGAGCTGTGGGAGCTGATCGCGGATCCGCACCACATGCCGCGCTGGTGGCCCGGCGTCACTCGCATGGAGGGGGTCGAGCCCGACCGCTTCACCCAGGTCCACAAGACCAAGCGCGGGCGGCCGGTCCGGATTGACTTCCGCGTGATCGAGTCAGACCCGCCCTGGGCGCGCGCCTGGGAGCAGGAGATCGCGGGGACGCCGTTCGAGCGGGTGCTCAACGAGTCGATCACCGAGGTCCGTCTCGAGCCCGTGGACGAGGGCACCGAGGTGACGATCGGCCAGCAACAGAAGCTCCGCGGGTACTCCAAGACGGGCGGCATCCTCTTGAAACGAGCCACCCGGTCGAAGTTGGACGAAGCGCTGGATGGCCTGGAGCGGATCGTTGGCTGAGGGGGTGTTTGGGGGTGGCTGAGGCCATCGCCAAGTGTCCTGGAAATGCTGATCCTGGGCGCGCTGCGCCTCCTGGGGCGCGAACGGCGCGACCAGGACATTGGCGATACCTCTGCCACCCGACGCACGACTGATTCGCTCGCAGGGCATCAGCGCACGCCGCGGACGCTCCGGGCTCTGGCGTTTAGAGCCCGCCCGGGCTCAGAGGACGGACGGCGCGCCCGCCTACGGGCCAGATCGTCTGCGTAAGCGGACGGGGCGGGACAGTCGTCCCGCGCTTGTCGCATCGCTCGCGCCCACGCCCCGCCGTGCGCCCTAATGCGCAAAGCGCCGGGACGACTAGCCCCGCCCCGGGCCGCAGAGACCGCGCAACGAGAAGCTAGCTGCCCGTGAAGGCGCCGGATAGGACGACTGCGCCCGGGGTCTTGGGGCTCGCTGTCGTCTCGAGCGTGACGATCAGCTTGTGGAAATGTGACGCGTTGGTCGGCAGCGGGCCGGCGGTGGAGAGGCGGCCGCTCTTGCCGACGCCGGGGTTGACGAACCCGAGCAGCTTCGCGTCTTTGGACGAGTTGTAGAGCCAGACCGCATAGGCGTTGGGCGGCTTGTGCGTGTTTGGCGGCATGTGCTGGGCGACAATCGCGATCCCCTTCTTGGAACCCTCCTTGAGGACCTCGGCAATCCCGGCCTCGGACTTGCTCCCGCCCGACGGCGGCTTGAGGTTGATCTGAGCCACGACCGTCGGCGTGGTCGACGCGGCGGCGCCGCTGGTGCTGCTCGACGGAGCCGTTGGATTCGTGGCAGTCGAGGACGAGGCGGAGACCGATGCGGCGGCGGATGAGCTGTTCGAGCTCGAGGAACCGCCTGAGGACAGGACGATCACGAGCACGACGGCGATCACGACGAGCGCGGCTCCGACCAGCAGGATGATCCCGCCGACGCGCGAGCTCCGTGGCTTGTCCGGCTCCGGGCTTCCGAGCGCCGTTGCGCCAGCGGCGTTGTCACCGTTGCCGTCGGCCGAGGCCGCCGGGACCGCGGGCAAAGGCGCGACGCCATCTGGCTCGCCATTGCGCGCGGCGACCGCTGCCGCGGGCGCGGCCGGGCCGGCCGCGGGGATCTCCGGCAGCGGGCCGCTGGACAGCGGGGCCAGCTCGGACGCGAGCACCCGAGCCCATGCGCGCTCGCTCGGATTGGCGGCGAGGCGATCGCGCGTCTCCTGCGCCACGGCGGGGGGCAGCTGGCCGAGCAGGTAGTCGGTGATCAGCGCGCGACGGAGATCGCTGATCTGCGTCCGGGGTCCGAGCGCGTCGAACGCAGCCAGCGCCCGCTCACGCACCGACGTCCGGTCGATCGACAGCATCTGGGCGATCTCGTCATAGCTCTTGC
>DATNKY010000711.1:0-3900 GCA_035603155.1 Solirubrobacteraceae bacterium | reverse complement strand
GAGGCCGAGGTCGTGGTTCTCGATCAGGGGGATGGGCTGACGCATGAGGTGGTCGTGTCACTTGCCGACGCGTCGATCGTCGATTGGCGCGAGCGAGACGGGGTCCAGCCGCTGGCGACGGTCGCCGAGCTTGGCGAAGCGGAGGAGCTGGTGCGGATCGACCCGCAGTTTCAGGCCGCATTGAGGCTTCGCGGCATCACCGATTTCGAGAAGGTCCAGATCGACGCCTGGCCGGCGGGCAACTTCGGCTACGACGACGAGGTCGGGCTTCGCCTCGCCCGCTGCGTGGCCTTCGTCCGCGATCGCCCTGGGGACAACGAGTGGGCTCATCCGGTCGACGGGCTGATCGCGCTCGTCGATCTGAACCGCCTCGAGGTGCTCCGGGTTGACGATCATGGCGTCGTCCCGGTGCCGCTCGAGCCTGGGAATTTCGACCTCGAGTCGGTGGGGCGGGTTCGGGCTGACGTCGCGCCCCTCGAGATAACGCAGCCCGACGGCCCGAGCTTCGTCGTCGACGGCAACGTCGTCACGTGGCAGAGGTGGCAGTTTCACGTCGGCTTCACCCCGCGCGAGGGCCTCGTTCTAAACCATGTCGGCTATCACGACGGCGATCGACTGCGTTCGATCATTTACCGCGCGTCGCTCTCAGAGATGGTCGTCCCGTACGGAGATCCAAGCCCGACCCACTACTTCAAGAACGCGTTCGATGCCGGCGAGAACGGCGTCGGACTGTCGACATCCCCGCTACGCCTCGGATGCGACTGCCTCGGCGAGATCCACTACTTCGACGCGGTGGTCTCCGATGCCGATGGCGCCCCGGTCGCGATCCCCAACGCGATCTGCATGCACGAGGAGGACTTCGGCGTCCTGTGGCGCCGCGTCGAGTGGCGGACCGGTGAAGGCGAGGTGCGCCGCTCACGTCGGCTGGTGATCTCGTCGTTCGCCGCCATCGGCAACTACGACTACGGCTTCTTCTGGTACCTGTATCAGGACGGGACGATCGCTCACGAGGTCAAGCTCACGGGCGTGCTGTCGACCGGCGCTGTGGCACCGGACGAACGTCCCCGTCACGGCGTGCTGGTGGCACCGGGCCTCAACGCGATGGTCCACCAGCACTACTTCAACATGCGGCTCGACCTCGACATCGACGGGCTCGACAACACCGTCGAGGAGGTGTGGACCGAGCCTGTGTCGCCTGGGCCGGAAAATCCTCACGGCAACGCGTTCTCAGTTCATCGCCGACCGCTTGAGACCGAGAGCGAGGCCCGCCGACGGGTCGATCCGTCTTCCGCGCGCTGGTGGGAGATCGTGAACAAAGGTGTGCGCCACCGGCTGGGGGAGCCGGTTGGCTATCGACTGATCCCGGGCGAGAACGCCGTGCCATTCGCGCAGGCGGATGCAGCGGTGATGAAGCGCGCTGGCTTCATCAGCCACCATCTGTGGGTTACGCCGTACGAGCCGAACGAGCGTTATGCAGCCGGGGAGTATCCGAGCCAGCATCCAGGCGGCGCGGGGCTTCCGGAGTGGACCGCCCAGGATCGATCGGTGCAGGACCGCGATCTGGTGGTCTGGTACACGTTCGGCCACCACCACGTGCCGCGTCCCGAGGACTGGCCGGTGATGCCGGTGGCGATGATCGGCTTCACGTTGAAGCCCGTCGGCTTCTTCGAGCGCAATCCCGCTCTCGACGTGCCCCCGCCCGAGCCGCACTGTCATCCGGCTGAGTGAACCCGCCGTTCAGCGATCGAAAGGAAAGCGAGCGATGAGCTCTATCGAAGGCCGAGTTGCCCTGATCACCGGAGCGAGCCGCGGGATCGGCGCGTCCGTCGCCCACGCCCTGTCTGACGCGGGTGCACGCGTCGTCCTCGCCTCGCGCTCGGGTGGCGACCGGGGTATCGACGGGGCTCTGGCGCAGCCGTGCGATGTGTGCGACCTGAGATCGCTTGAGAAGCTGGCCGCTGCCGCTCGCGAGCGCTTCGGCGGCGTCGACATCGTGGTCGCGAATGCGGGCGTCGGAGCCTATGGCGACTTCCTCGATCTCGACGTCGAGGTCATGGATGAGATCATCGACATCAACGTCAAGGGTTTGCTCTACACGGTCCGCGCGACGCTCCCGTTGCTGCTGGAGAGCGACGCCGCGGAGCTGGTGGTGATCGCATCGATTGCCGGCCTGCGCGGGCCGGAGGGCGAGGCGGTCTATGCCGCTTCGAAGTTCGCCCAGGTGGGTTTCATGCGCTCGCTCGATCACGAGCTCTGGGACCGCGGCGTTCGCTGCTCGACGATCTGCCCGGGTGGGGTCGCGACTGACTTCGCGATGGGCCGCGGTCGCACCCCGGATGATCCGGATCTCGCGGTGATGATGCAGCCTGACGAGGTGGCTGAATCGGTTCTCCACGTTCTGACGCGCCCACGCACGTTGAGGGTGCTCGAGTCGTCGCTGCTGCCGATGGGGGAGGACTCCCTTGGCTGAGCACGGCTGTTTTTCGGCAATCAACTGAAAGGGAGGACCGATGCCCATCAAGCTGACGGTGATCGGCGGCGGATCGAGCAGCTTCGTCCCCGCTTTGGTTCGCAAGCTGATCAACTCGGATCTGCTCAATGACGTGCACCTGACGCTGATGGACATCAACGAGCAGCGGGTGCGGACGATGGAGGAGCTCGCGCGCAAACTTGTCGCCAGCTCGGGAAGCTCGCTGCAGGTGACGGCGACGCTCGATCGCCGCGAGTCACTTCGTGACGCCGACTACGTGATCACGACGATCGCCGCCGGCGGCATGAACGCCTGGGAGAAGGACATCGAGATTCCCGCCAAGTACGGCATCGTCATGCACGTCGCTGACTCGATCGGCCCCGGGGGCATCATGCGGGCGCTCCGAAACGCACCGGTCATCGCCGCCGTGGCCCGCGAGGTGGCGGAGGTCGCTCCGGACGCGTTGGTGTTCAACTACGCCAATCCTGCGAGTGTCGGAGCAATGGCGCTCCGCACCGTGCCAGAGGTGAAGTCGCTGTCGCTGTGCTCGTGCACCGCGCAGCCGTCTCATTCCGGTTGGCTGGGCCATTACGTTGGAGTGGAGCCTGACGAGATCGAGATGCCGGTCGTGGTGGCCGGGATCAACCACTGCGCCAGCGTGATCGAGCTGCGACTGAAGGACGGTCGTGACGGGCTGGCGCTGGCCCGCGAGCGCGTCGACGAGCCGGTGGTCAAGTGGGCGCTTGAGACGTACGGCGTACTTCCATACTGCTGGCAGCACTGGGTCGAGTTCCACCCCCAGATGCAGTACGCCGACGAGCCTTACAACGGCCGCGCGCAGGGACTTCGCGTCCGCTACGGGATCAAGACCCACGACATGGATTACGAACGGGGACGCGTCAAGCAGTTCGAGGATCTGGCCGTGGCCTGGACCCAGCCCGATGCCGGCACCGTGACGCTTGAGGACCTCCCGCCCGGCGACGAGGACGAGGGCATCGAGGTCATCCAGATCATGGAGGCGATCGTCGACAACCGCAACGAGACCCACATCGTCAACGCGCTCAACGGCGGCACGATCCCCAATCTGCCCTCCGACGCGATCGTCGAGGTCAACGCCTCGGTCAACGCCTACGGCGTGCGCCCGATCTACACCGGCCCGCTACCCGAGCCGCTGGCCGCGCACCTGCGCCAATACGTCGCGCTTCAGAAGCAGATGGTCAAGGCCGCCCTGAGCGGCGACCGACGCGATGCTCTGCACGCGTTTCTCCTGGAGCCGACCATCGCGGCAAGGCTCGATCTGACACAGACCGAGGCGATGCTCGACGAATTGCTCGTCGCGCACGCTGAATACCTTCCGAACTTCGCCGGCCGGACCGCTCGAAGCGCCGCTCCCTGACGGCGGGCAACCTGGGACGATGCTTGACCGGGCG
>DATNKY010000169.1:0-7888 GCA_035603155.1 Solirubrobacteraceae bacterium | reverse complement strand
CGAGCGCACGACCGCGCCCCCCGGTGCGGCGGCGCCCAGCGCGAGCGGGGCAAACGTGGATGCCGTCGCGAGCGCGAACGAACCGGCGCGCCGGGCCGCGGCGACCGCGGCCACGGCAAGGCCGCGACCGGCCTGTGTCAGGCCCAGCTCGAGTTCGGTGCTGACGGCCGAGGGCCGGCGCGGGGACCTGCCCGCGACCAGGTGGGCCGCGACGATCGCGCCTGCCGAGGTGCCGACGAATGACTCGCACTCGCGCAGGTCAAACCCTGCCGCGTCCTCGATCCCTGCCAGCACACCCATCATCCACGCCTCGCCGAGCGATCCGCCCCCGCCGAGCACGAGTACGTCTGGCCGGATGCGCATGCGGGCAGGGTAGCGGGACACCTCCGGCGCGCCGAGGGCTCTGGCTTGCGTTCGCGTCTGAACCCATAGGATTGCGGCATGCAACCGAGGGGGCTGGACCAAGGCTGCGGTCCAGCCGGGGCGACCTGATGCCATATCCCGAACGCACGCGCGCACGGAGGCCGTGGACATGGACACGCCCGGCGCGTGCGTGGCTGGCCTGTGCCGTGTTGTTGATCGCGATGTACGTCGGCGGCGCCGACGCCCGGGCGAGCACGCCGCCGCCTCCGGCGGTGCCGGCCACCGTGACGCCTGGCGCCGGCACGATCGCGGTTCCGAACTCGTTCTTCGGCCTGTCGGTCGCCTACAACCAGCTGGCCTCCTACGAACGCGAGGGGCCGGTCTTCGACCGCCTGTTGTCGATGATCCATCCCCAACCCGGGATGGTGCTGCGGCTCGGAGGCAGATCGGCTGACCGGGCCTACTGGCAGACATCGACTAGCGGGGCACCGCGAGGGGTGTTCGAGCTCAGCGACCCCTGGATCACACAGCTCGGTGCGCTCGTCCGACGTGACCACCTGCATGTGATGCTGGATCTCAACCTCGCGGTCCATTCGCCATCGTCGGCGGCGAGCTTCGCGAAGGCGGTCATTGACCGGCTCCCACGCTCGACCGTCACGGGTCTGATGATCGGCAACGAGCCCGACCTCTATAACCATGAATCGTTCTTGACCAGGGAGCGGATCCCCAGCACGCTGCGATCGACCCCGCGCGACTGGACGCGCAACTACTCGCCGCCGGATTACCGGCGCGATTTCAGCGCGTACACGCGAGTGCTGCACAGGGCGCTTCCCGGGTTGCCGGTCGGCGGCCCCGAGATCGCCTCGGCATCGCCCAAGTGGGTCCAGTCGCTCGAGGGCCTCGGCCCCCTCGGTCCCGCCTTTCTGACCCTGCACCGGTACGCGTCCTCATACTGCTTCCCGGCCACGTCGTCGCGGTACCCGTCGATTCCGCTGATGCTCTCGCCGAGCTCGTCGACGGGGCTCGCGAGCACGGCTCGCGCCGCGATCGCGATCGCCCGCACGAACAAGCAACCGCTGCTGGTCGACGAGGCGAACTCGATCAGCTGCAATGGCGGCAAGGGCGTCGCGGACTCGTTCGCCACGGCGCTGTGGGCGCCGGATCTGCTGTTCGCGATGGTCCATCAGGGCGTCAACGGCATCAACTGGCACATCCGGCCGAACATGCCCAACGCTCCGTTCGAGATCACCGAGCACGGTGTCGAACCCCAGCCGGAGCTCTACGGCCTGGTGCTGTTCTCGCAGATGACGCCCCCTGGTGCACAGCTCGTCAATACGAAGCTGTCGGCCCCGCCGGGGCTGGCGCTGAAGTCGTGGGTCGTCCGGGTCGGCGGCGGACTGCGGACGCTGCTGATCAACAAGGGACGCACGCCGATCAATGTGACGCTGGCGGCCGGCACGTCGGGCCCCGCGACGATCACCCGTCTGAAGGCACCGACGATCGGTTCGTTGAGCGGGATCCGCTACGCCAATCGCTGGATCGGCAGCGACGGTCGATGGCACGGGCGCTTCGTCGCGCAGACCGAGCAGGCGCAGTCCGGCGTCTACCGCGTCGCGCTCGGACCGTACAGCGCCGCGCTCGTCACGAGCCGCTGAGCTCGTCGATCTGTATGTGATAGCGTACGCTTGTATGGCGACGGTCGAGCAGCCCGCGGTCCCCGATACGCTCGGACTCCGGGTCCGCGCGCTGCGCGAAGCGATGAACCTGTCTCTGCGAGACCTCGCCGCCAGATCTGGCGTGAGCGCACCGATGCTGTCGCAGGTCGAGCGAGGCGAGACGAGCCCGACGCTCCACGTTGCGACGCGGATCGCGCATGGGCTCGAACTCCGGCTCTCGCAGCTGCTGCGTCTCGACGAGGACGGAGCCGTCACGATCGTGCGAGGGTCCGAGCGGCGCAAGGGACCGGAGGGTGCCCGCGGTCACAGCTACGAGATCCTGACCCCGCCGCTTCCCGGCCAGCGAGCCGAGCTCTCGCGCCACACGCTCGAGCCCGGCGCCGTGACCGGTGGCCCGGGCGATCCGCCGATGCACGAGCCCGGCAGCCGCGAGACCGCGCTGGTCGAGTCCGGCACCGTCGTCCTGTATTGCGACGGAGCCCGGAACCAACTGGAATGCGGCGACTGCGTGACCTTCGATGCCGACCTGCCACACCACTTCGAAAACCCGCAAGACGAGCCGGCCGTACTGCTCGCTGTCGTGAGCGCCGGCCTGCGACGAAGCTAGGAACGACGCCGATGCCCAAGAGCCTGTTCGACAAGATCTGGGACGCCCACGAGGTCTCCCACAGTCTCATCTTCATCGACCTGCATCTGGTCCACGAGGTCACCAGCCCACAGGCGTTCGAAGGGCTGCGACTCGCCGGTCGCAGGGTCCGGCGGCCCGATCGCACGGTCGCAACGGTGGACCACAACGTCCCGACCGACGGCACGACCACGGCCGCGCAGATCCGCGACGAGCTGTCGCGGGTGCAGGTCGAGACGCTCGAGCGCAACTGCGAGGAATTCGGGATCCCCCTGTTCTCGTTCGGGTCCGACCATCAGGGGATCGTGCACGTGATCGGGCCCGAGCTCGGGATCACCCAGCCCGGGATGACGATCGTCTGCGGCGACTCCCACACCGCCACGCACGGCGCCTTCGGGGCGCTCGCGTTCGGGATCGGGACCAGCGAGGTCGAGCATGTGCTCGCGACCCAGTGCATGGTCCAGGCCAAGCCGAAGTCGATGCGGATCCGCTACGAGGGCGATCTCGGCTTTGGCGTCACCGCCAAGGATCTGATCCTGGCGACGATCGGCCAGATCGGCGTCGCCGGGGCGGTCGGCCATGTGGTCGAGTACGCCGGCCCGGCAATCGAGGCGCTCAGCATGGAGGGCCGGATGACGGTCTGCAACATGACGATCGAAGGCGGCGGCCGGGCCGGGATGGTGGCTCCGGACGAGACCACGTTCGAGTGGGTGCAGGGCCGGCTCGGAGCTCCCGACGACGTGCCGGACGAATGGCGCACGCTGCGCAGCGACGAGGGCGCCGAGTTCGACCGCGAGATCGTCGTCGACGCGGCGGCGGTCAGCCCGATGGTGACATGGGGAACGACCCCCGGGATGGTCGTTCAGGTCAACGACGCCGTCCCCGAGCCGGTCAGCAACCAGGACGAGCGCGCGCTGCATTACATGGACCTCCAACCGGGCACTCCGATCGAGGAGATCACGCTCGACCGGGTGTTCATCGGCTCGTGCACGAACTCGCGGATCGGCGACCTGCGGGCGGCCGCCGAGGTCGTCAACGGGCGCAAGGTCGCCGAGGGCGTCTACGCGATGGTGGTACCGGGGTCGGCGCAGGTCAAGGCGCAGGCGGAGAACGAGGGCCTCGACGAGATCTTCCGCGCCGCCGGCTTTGATTGGCGCGGCGCGGGGTGCTCGATGTGCCTCGGTATGAACCCGGACATCGCCGCGCCGGGTGAACGCGTGGCGTCGACCTCGAACCGGAACTTCGAGGGGCGCCAGGGCCGCGGGTCGCGCTCACATCTGGTCAGTCCTCAGATGGCCGCCGCGGCCGCGATCGAGGGCCACTTCGTCGACATCAGAGAATGGGAGCGGTGATGAAAGCGATCGAGACGATCACCGGGCCGGTGTCGGTCCTGGACCGGGACGACGTCGACACCGATCAGATCATCCCCAAGCAGTTCCTCAAGCGGATCGCGAGAACCGGATTTGGCGAGTTCCTGTTCTTCGACTGGGTGCGGGAGCCGGGCTGGCACCTGCCGCCCAACCCGATCCTCGTCGCGGGTAGCAACTTCGGCTGCGGGTCGAGCCGTGAGCACGCGGCGTGGGCGCTCGAGGACTATGGCTTTCAGGCGATCATCGCGCCGAGCTTCGCCGACATCTTCCGCTCCAACTGCACCAAGATCGGCCTGCTCCCGGTTCAGCTGACCGCCGCGGAGTGCGCGTCGATCGCCGAGGCCGGCGAGGCGCAGGTGGACCTCGCCGCACAGGAGGTCCGGTGGCGCGTGCCCGGCGAGGACGGGTGGGTCGAGTCGGCGAGCTTCGAGATCGACTCCGAGGTCAAGCATCGGCTGGTGAGCGGGCTTGACGACATCGCCGTGACGCTGGCCGAGGACGAACAGCGGATCGAGGACTACGAGCGGGCCCGTGAGCGGCCCGGTCCGGTCACGACCGCGCTATGAGCAGCCGCGACTGGGACGCCGCCACCTACGACCGGATCTCGGCGCCGCAGCAGGCGTGGGCGGCCGAGCAGCTCGATCGCCTCGAGCTTGCCGGCGACGAGGTCGTCGTCGACGCCGGTTGTGGGTCCGGGAAGATCACCGCCGAGCTCGTCCGTCGCGTCCCGCGCGGGATGGTGTACGCGGTCGATGTGGCGCCGTCGATGGTCCGCTACACGGAGCAGGCGCTCGGCGACAGCGTGACGGCGTTGTGCCAGGACCTGACCGAGCTCGACCTGCCCGAGCCGGTCGATGTCGTGTTCTCGAACGCGACCTTCCACTGGATCGGTGACCACGACGCATTGTTTGCCGCGCTGCATCGGAACATGAAGCCCGGGGCGCGGCTGCTCGCGCAGTGCGGTGGCCGCGGCAACATCGACTCATTTCGCACGACGGCGGATCTGATCGCAGGCGAAGAGCCGTTCGCCGAGTTCTTCGCCGGCTGGCAGCGGCCGTGGAACTACGCGACCGACACCGACACCGAGCGGCGGCTGCACGGCGCGGGCTATGCGGACATCAGCTGCTGGCTCGAGCCCAAGCGGGTCACGCCCGAGGATGCGCGCGCGTTCGTGCGCACGGTCTGCCTCGTGCGCCATCTCGACCCGCTGCCCGAGGAGCTTCGAGACGAATTTGTCGACCGCGTGCTCGCCCGCAGCGGGAACCCGCTGGTGCTCGAGTACGTGCGCCTGAACATGTCAGCCGTCCGGGTCTAACCGTCCCGCCCGCTTGGCGGGCAGCGGTCGCCCCGGCTTGGGTCGACCGAATCGACGGCCGGTGGGACTGGACCTCCGCTCCACGACCGCGTGATCGCATACGCTGACCGCGGAAGGTAACTGGTGGACCCGGAATCACGGCGCAGGGGGCGCTTGACGGTGACGGCGCGAGCGCGCGTCGCCCGCGGGCTGACGTGCGCCGCGCTGGCGCTCGCCGCGGTCCGCCTGCTCGGCGTCTGGCCGATCGGGTCCGCCGTCGCGGCCCCGCGGGCGCGAGCGTCACAATCGACGCTGCCCGCGCGGCTGACGCTCGAGTCGGGCACGCAGTCCATCCCGCGCTCCTTCTTCGGACTTTCGGTCGAGTACAACGAGCTCGCCGAGTATGAGAAGGACGGCCCCGCGTTCGGGCGGGTGCTGGCGCTGATCAGGGCGCAGGATGGCAGCCGCCTCGAGCTCCGGATCGGCGGCAAGTCTGCCGATCGCACCTTCTTCGTCACCAAGCCGACCCGGCCCGTCGATTACGGACGCCCGATCGGCGAGCACTGGCTGAAGAAGCTCAGCGCGCTCGTCCGCGCTGACCGTCTGAGGGTGATGCTCGATCTCAACCTCGCCGTGCACGCCCCATCGGTCGCCGCCACGTTCGCGCAGGCGGCCGTCAAGACGCTGCCGCCCACGACCCTCGCTGGGCTTGAGATCGGCAACGAGCCCGACCTGTACTGGCGCCAGCCGTTCCTCGCCAAGGAGCGTCTGCCGCAGACGCTGCGCTCGACTCCGAAGAACTGGACCGTGAACTACTCGTCCGCCGACTATCGCCGCGACTACTCGGCGTACGCGCGGGCGCTGGTCGCCAAGGTGCCGCGGATCCCGATCGGCGGCCCGGAGATCATCTCCGCCAAGCCGCAATGGCTGTCAGCCGTCGAGGGCCTCGGCCGCGAAGATCCGAGCTTCCTGTCGGTCCACCGGTACGCCGGCTCGGACTGCTGGCCACGGTCATCGCCGTTCTATCCGACGATCGCCCTGCTGCTCGACGAGACCTCGTCGATCGGGTTCGGCGAGACGATCGCTGAAGCCGCCGGGTTCGCCCATAGCGACCGCCAGGCGCTGCGTCTGACCGAGGTCAACTCGATCAGCTGCGGCGGCAATCCCGGCGTGGCCAACTCGTTCGCGACTGCCCTGTGGGCGCCGGACGCGCTGTTCGAGCTGATCCGCAATGGGGCCAACTCGATCAACTGGCACATTCGCCCCAAGGCCGTCAACGCGCCGTTTCACCCGACCTCGGCCGGCATCCAGGCGATGCCCGAGCTCTACGGACTGGCGGTGTTCGCCGACATGACCGGATCCGGAGCGAAGATCCTGAATTCGACGCTCGAGAACTCCGGCGCCCTGCACCTCAAGGCATGGGTCGTGAGGGCCGGGTCGAGCCTGCGCGTCCTGCTGATCAACAAGGGAGCGAGTGACGCGAGGGTCGCGATGCAGCTCGGCCCGGCCGGGACGGCGCACATCAAGCGCCTGCAGGCGCCGAGGGTCGGCGCGAGCTCCGGGGTGACGTTCGGCGGGCAGACGATCGCCACCGACGGGCGCTGGCAGGGCAAGCCGGCACAGACCGAGGTCACCGGCAACGGCGGCACATACGACGTGACCGTGCCCGGATACAGCGCCGCGCTCGTCAGCGCTCGCTGACGGCCGCCGCGGGCCCGATTCGGGTAGCGTGCCGCGCGCCATGGCTGCGCGCGTAATCCTTTTGCCCGGTGACGGGATCGGGCCGGAGATCATCGGCCCGGCGGTCGAGGTGCTGCGCGCCGTGGGCGCCGAGTTCGACTACGAGGAGCACGTGTTCGGCGGCGCCTCGATCGACGCCCACGGGACGGCGCTGACCGACGAGACGCTCGCGGCGTGCAAGTCCGCGGACGCGGTCCTGCTGGCTGCCGTCGGCGGTCCGAAGTGGGACACCACCGACCCGAGCCGGCCACGTCCCGAGCAGGGCCTGCTCGGACTGCGCAAGGGCCTCGGGTTGTTTGCGAACCTGCGTCCGGTCAAGCCGATCCCCGCGCTGTACGACGCGAGCCCGCTGAAGACCGACGTGATCGAGGGCACCGACCTGCTCGTCGTGCGCGAGCTGACCGGCGGCATCTACTTCGGCGCCAAGACGCGGACGGACGATTCGGCCTCGGACGACTGCGTCTATACGCGCGCCGAGATCGAGCGAATCGCCCGGGTCGCGTTCCGCGCCGCCCGCTCACGCGTGACGAGCGTCGACAAGGCCAACGTGCTCGAGACCAGTCGGTTGTGGCGCGAGGTCGTGCGCGAGGTGCACGGCGCGGAGTTCCCCAACATCGAGCTCGAGCATCTGCTTGTCGACAACGCGGCGATGCGCCTCGTCGCCGCTCCGCGCCATTTCGAGGTGATCCTGACCGAGAACATGTTCGGGGACATCCTCTCCGACGAGGCGGCGATGCTGACGGGCTCGCTGGGAATGCTGCCGAGCGCTTCGCTCGGTCAAGGAGGGCCGGGCGTGTTCGAGCCCGTCCACGGCTCGGCG
>DATNKY010000059.1:0-9377 GCA_035603155.1 Solirubrobacteraceae bacterium | reverse complement strand
TCTGAAAGCCCGCCCAGACCTCGTCGGCGCACTGAAAGTCGTCGAGCCACAGGGTTCGTTTTCCCGTCGGCCGATACTCGGCGTCGCCGGAGTGAAGCGCCCAGCACGCCTCGCACGTGCAGACGATCCGCCGGTCGACTAGGTGCAGCATGTGGCGGTGATCGTCCGGCAGCGTCGTGTTGCAGAGGTCACACCGCTCCTGCGAGCCGCCCGACGGCCCGCCACCGCTCGGCCCTGCACCGCTCGGCCCTGCACCGCGGCCCGGCGCGCCGGCTGCGGTCCTCGCGAGCGTCCGCATCCGCGCGACCATCTCGGCCCGCCGGCGAGCGGCGACCATCGCGTCGAGCTCAGCGCTCATCGGCGGCCGCCACCGTCAGACCGCCACGCGCAGCCCGCCGGCCTCGAGCAATGGCACGGGCCGCAGCTGCAGCGGCTCGTTGCCCGCCGCGCGGCCTGCCCGCGGGAGATCGAACTCGCACCCGCACGTCGCGCAGCGCAGCATCCCACCGTCGAGCCCGCCGTCGCCGAGCGGCTCGCCGCACGAGGCGCACTCGTCCACGTACGCCAGCAGGGTGCCCTCGACGTTGGCGAGCACGAGCGCTGCTCCCTCGACGTCGAGCGCCCGGATCGCTCCCGGGACAGGCTCGCTCGAATGCGCAACCGACACCCAATGCGCTGACCGATCGGGCGACGACACCGGCGGCTCGGGACCCGAGTGGACGACCGGCAGTTCGAACGCCGGCTGTGCAGGCGGCTCGGCGGCCATCGGCAGTGACACGCCGCTCAACAGCTCCGGCTCGGTGACGCCCTGGACCTCGAGGTCGATGAGGTCTGGCGCGTGTTCGTCGAGGGCCTGCTTGATCGCCAGCTCGAGCGTCGCGCGCGAGGCGGCGCAACCGTTGCAGCTGCCCTTCAGGACGAGCTTTGCGACGCCATCCTCGATCCCGATCAGCTCGACGTTGCCGCCGTGAGACTCCATGTAGGGCCGGACCGTGTCAAGCGCCTCGACCACCCGTTCCTCGAGACTGACCGGATACAGATCGTGGATCAGCAGCAGGCTCGCGACTGCGCCGTCCTCGGAGAGCTCGTCGAGAATCGTCGCGCCCGCCTCTCTGGACTCCGAGATCACGTCGATGATCCGCCGCAGGCCGTCGCCGTACATTGCGATAACGGCGGCGACGAGCTCCTGCGCGAGCGTCCGTGCCCGCGCATCGGAGAGCTCGTCGATCCGTTCGGTCAGGTCCCGGACCCGTTCGAGCAGCAGCTCGGGGCGGAGGTCGCCGACTACTCGATCGCTTCCTTGCGCCTCCACGTCTTGTCAGCTGAGGCCGGTGGGGGTGTGGATCACCTTGCGGACCTTGCCGGCGCCCGTGTACATGTGGACGCCGCAAGGCAGGCACGGATCAAAGCTGCGGACCGCGCGCATGATGTCGATCCCCTTGAAGTTGTCAGGGCCGTTCTCCTCGAAGATCGGCGTGTTCTGGACCGCGTCCTCATAGGGGCCCGGCGTGCCGTAGGTGTCACGCGGGCTCGCGTTCCACGGCGTCGGGGGGTAGGGCTGGTAATTCGCAATTTTCCCGTCGCGGATGACCATGTGGTGGGAGAGCACGCCGCGGGCTGCTTCATGGAACCCACAGCTGATCGCCTGCTCGGGAACCTTGAATTCCTTCCAGCTCTTGGTCCGCCCGGCGCGGACCTCCTTGAGCGCGCGCTCGAGGCAGTGCAGGCCGACGAGCGCCGAGTAGGCCTGGTGGTATGACCGAGCGCGGTCGCGCTCGACCGCGTTGGACTTCTCGGGGACCTTCCACTCAAGCTCCATCTCGGGCATCGAGGCCGTCTTCGGGAGCACCATCTGGATCGACTCGCCGGTCGCCTTCAGGTAGCCGAAATCGACCAGGCCGGCCTTCGCCGTGCACCACTGGCGCGCGAACGGGCCGCCGCCGGTGTCACAGCAGACGTGCGTATTCGTGCGCTTGTCGTAGATACGCGGTGACACGACCCAGCTGTATTTGTCGGCCCAATCGCGCTTCTGCGGCTTGGGCAGCGTCTGCTTGTTCCAAGGATGGTTCTTGTCGACCGGGTTGCCGAGCGGATCGTGGGTGACGAACGTCGGCTCGTTCTCCCAGCTGTCGAAGTACGAGCTGCCGAGCAGGATCCGGATCATCAGGTTGATCTCCACCAGATCCGTGCTGATCAGCTCGCCGTTGATCGCGACACCGGGCGTGATGTAACGCTTGCGGCCCCACTCGGTCATCGAGCGGTAGTTGTAGTCGACGTAGTCGGGGTCGTCGAAGCAGCCCCAGTTGACGAGGTTGGTCTCGCGATAGCCGACCATGTCGTAGCCCGGGAGCTCCTGCAGGAAGAAGTCGTACAGGTCATCGTGCATCGGCACGGTGCGCTTGACGTAATCGATGTAGCGCATCAGCCGCACGTAGTAGTCGGTCAGGGTCTGATGCGTGATGTCCGCGCTGCAACCGCCCGGCATGATCGTCGACGGGTGCGTATGACGGCCGCCGAACAGGCAGTACATCTCCCGCGTGTAGCGCGCGACCTGGAGCGTCTCGAGGTAGAAGCTGCCGGTGAACGGGTTCAGCGCGCGCATGATGTCGGCGATCGTTTTGTAGCCGTGCACGTCCTGGTGGGGAGCGGACGTGTTCTCCGCCGTGGCGAGCAGGGTCGGGTTGGTGTCCTTGACCATCTGCTCGCAGAAGTCGACGTTCGCCATGCAGTCGTTGAAGATCGCGTGGTCGAACATGTAGTCGGCGGACTCGGCGAGGTTGAACGCAAGGTCGCCGAGCGGCGGCGGCTTGACCGAGTAGGCCATGTTCTGGTTCAGGCACGAGCACGTGCAGTGGTTGTCGCCGCAGATCCCGCAGATGCGGCTGGTGATGAAGTGCGCGTCACGCGGGTCGATCCCCTTCATGAAGATGTCGAAGCCGCGGAAGATCATCGAGGTGCTGTAGCACTTGAGCACCTGCTGGTTGGTGAAGTCGATCTCGGTGTGGATCCCGAGGCTGCCCACGATCCGGGTGATCGGATCCCAGGACATCTCCTTGACGACGACCTTCTTGTCGGTTGCTGTCTCGGTTGCCATGTTCAGAAGGCTCCTTGCTCAGGTGTGGCGGTCGGGAGTGGGCGGCGGCTACCAGCGCTTCTGATAGCCGCTGCTCAGCACCGGCCCGGGCCGCCGCCACTCGGGCTCGATGTCGAACTTCTTCTCGAGGTTTCGTTTGCGGAAGTAACGGAACACCGGCCCGTAGGTGAAGCGCTGGAAGTTGGCGGCCTGCTCGCCCCACTTGTCGGCATCCATGAACGGCATGTACTTGTCAGGGAAGGCCGGCATCGTGCACGCCATGCAGATCCCGCCGACGTTGGGGCAGCCTCCGATCCCGTTGACCCAGCCTCGAACCGGGACGTTGCACTTGACCACTGGGCCCTTGCAGCCGAGCTTGACCAGACAGCGGTGATCGGAGCCATACTCGGTCGCGAAGTTGCCCTGCTCGGTGAATCCGGCGCGGTTGCAACCCTCGCGGACCGTGCGACTGAAGAGCCACTTCGGCCGCAGCTGCTCGTCGAGCTCCGGAGCCGGGGCCATCCCCGCGAGATGGAACACGAGGTACATCAGAGTCTCGGTCATGTTGTCGGGCTGTGCCGGGCACCCGGGGATGCAGATCACGGGCAGGTTGGCCTTCGAGCGCCACTTCCAGCCCAGGTAGTCGGGCAGGCCCATCGCCCCCGTCGGGTTGTTGCGCATCGCGGGGATCCCGCCGTAGGTCGCGCAGGTGCCGACCGCGACCACCGCAGCGGCCTTGGGCGCCAGCCGGTCGACCCACTCGTTGAGGGTGATCGGCTGGCCGTTGGCGGGATTGACGCCGAAGCCGGTCCAGTGGCCCTCGCCGTTGATCTGCTCGTTGCCGAGCGAGCCCTCGACGACGAGCACGAACGGATCGAGCTTGCCCTGCTCGGCGTCGTACCACGCCTGGATGTACTCGTCGCCGACCTCGAACGCGATCACCTGATTGTGGATCACGACCCGCGGCATGCCCGGGATGACCCCCTGGATGATGTCCTCGAGGCTAGGGTTCGTGGCGCTCGTCATCGCGACCGAATCGCCCTCGCACGAGAGGCCGATCGTCATCCAGAGGACGTGCGCGGTGACGTTCTCGGTTGCCGCCTGGTTCGGTACGAATTCGGTCATCGCCATGTGCCTGTCTCCTCGAAAACCCGTCGTCAACAGATGCGCGGCAGCGGATCACCGACCAGCTGGTCCATCACCCGCCTGCCGCCAAAAGCCGTGTTCACCATCACCATCCCGGGTGGCTCGCCTCGAACCTCGCCGATCACGGCCGCCTCCTCGCAGCCATTCACCGTTCGCAGCGCCGCGAGCGCTGCCTCCGCCGCGCCGGGCGCGACGAACGCGACCAGCCTGCCCTCGTTGGCCACGTACATCGGATCGATCCCGAGCAGCTCGGCCGCCGCGGCGACGACCGGCGACACGGGCACGTCCGCCTCGCGTACCACGACCGCGACGCCCGACGCCCGCGCGAGCTCGTTGAGCACCGAAGCGACACCGCCGCGGGTCGCGTCACGCATGCAGTGAAGCTCGGTCCCGGCGCAGCCGAGCAGCGCGTCGGCGGCCGGCCACAGCGAGCACGTGTCGGACTCGAGGTCCGCGTCGAGGTCGAACTGGTTGCGCGCGAGCATGATCGCCGTCCCGTGCTCGCCGATCGGCCCCGAGACCAGCACCTGGTCGCCGGCGCGGATCCCGGCGGTCGACAGCTGCGCGCGGGGATCGACCGCCCCGACGCCGGTCGTGCACAGATACATGCCGTCCGCGGCGCCGCGCTCGACGACCTTGGTGTCGCCGCCGACGATCTCGACCCCGGCCGCCCGGGCGGCGCTCGCGATCGCGTCGATCTCGCTGCGCAGGATGCCGGCGTCGAGTCCCTCCTCGAGGATCATCGAAACCGTCATCGCGAGCGGCCTGGCGCCGGCCATCGCGAGGTCGTTGACGGTGCCGTTGACGGCGAGCTCGCCGATCGAGCCGCCCGGAAAGCGCAGCGGTTTGACGACGAAGCTGTCACTGGTCATCGCCAGTCGTGTCTCTCCTATCTGCACAGCTCCGGCATCCGCCAACGAGGTCAGCGCGCCTCCGTCGGGCGCGAATGCGGGCACCAGCAGGCCCTCGATCAGCGTCTGCGTCGCCTTGCCCCCGGCGCCGTGCGCGAGCGTGATCTGCTCGTCGCGGAAGCGGGCACGCTTGGAGCGGGCGGTCTCGATGATCGCGAGCACGCGCTGCTCGCGTCCGGTCGCGACTGACTGGCTCACACGGTCTCCCGCTCGCGCACGAACCCGCGGTATGCCATGGCGGCCATCACACTGCCTGCCGTTCACGGGCATACCGGGCGTATGCCATGGCGGCCATCACACTGCCTGCCGTTCACGGGCATACCGGGCGTATGCCATGGTGGCCATCACACTGCCTGCCGTTCACGGGCATACCGGCCGTAGTTGTAATACGCGGCGCAGGCTCCCTCGGGTGACACCATGCAGGTCCCGATCGCGTGCTCGGGCGTGCACGCGGTTCCGAACACCTTGCACTCCCACGGCTTGATCACGCCCTTGAGCACCTCGCCGCACTGGCACGCCTTCGGATCGGCGACGCGCACGCCCGGGACGCCGAAGCGCTGCTCGGCGTCGAACTCGCGGTAGGCGTCGGACAAACGCAAGGCGCTCTGGGAGATGAAGCCGAGTCCGCGCCACTCGAAATGGGGACGCAGCTCGAACACCTCGGCCATCACCTCGAGCGCGCGCAGATTGCCCTCCTGCGGAACCACACGCGTGTACTGGTTCTCGACCTCGCAGCGCCCGTTGCGCAGCTGGCGCAGGATCATCAGGATCGAATGCAGGATGTCGAGCGGCTCAAAGCCCGAGATCACCACCGGTCGGCCGTAGTCGGCGGGGATGAACTCAAACGGGCGCGCGCCGACGACCGTGCACACGTGGCCGGGACCGATGAAGCCGTCGAGCCGCAGGTCGGGCGACTCGAGCAGCGCCCGCAGCGGAGGCACGATCGTGACGTGGTTGCAGACGCAGGAGAAGTTGCGCATCCCTTCGGCCTTGGCGCGCTTGAGCGTCAACGCGGTCGACGGGGCCGTCGTTTCGAATCCGATCGCGAAGAACACGACCTCGCGGTCGGGGTTCTCGCGCGCGATCCGGAGCGCGTCGAGCGGCGAGTAGACCATCCGGATGTCGGCGCCCTGCGCCTTCGCGTCGAGCAGCGTGTAGTCCGAACCGGGCACGCGGAGCATGTCACCGAAGCAGGTGAAGATCACTCCGTCGTTGTGCGCGACCGCGATCCCGTCGTCGACGCGTCCCATCGGGATCACGCACACCGGACAGCCGGGTCCGTGGACGAGCTCGACGTCATCTGGCAACAGGTCGTCGATCCCGTACTTGTAGATCGAGTGTGTGTGGCCCCCGCAGACCTCCATCACCTTGTAGTGCCGGCCCGGTTCGAGCTCGGCGAGGATCTCGCCGGCGACCGCGCGGCCGAGCTCGGCGTCGCGGAACTCGTCGACGAACTTCACGCGGCGCCCTCCAGTTGACCGATCGCGACGCCCGCGTGGACCACCAGTGTGTCGCCACTGTGGACGGGTGCGACGAGATCGATCGCGACCTCGTGCAGCCGCCGGTCGTCGTCCGCGCAGACCGCGGTGGCGTCACCGGCGCTGACCACGCGCATCGGAATTCCCTCGTCGCCGCAGGTGACGCAATGGCGCGCGTCGGCCGGGCACTCGCCGCTCGGCGATCGTCCGGTCACTCGATCACGCTCGCCTTGAGCTCTTCGAGCTCCTGCTCGTAGTCGCGACCCATCCGCTGCAGGAGTGCGAGCGTCGCGTGGGCCTCTTCCTCGTCGACCTTGGAGAGGGCGAAGCCGACGTGAATCAGGACCCAGTCGCCGGGACGAGCGCAATCGCCGTCACTGGCGAGCAGGCTGACATTGATGTTCCGTCGCACCCCGACGACATCGACCTTGGCGATCTGGTTGACCTCGTCCACCATCTCGACAACTTGTCCGGGAATCGCCAGGCACATCTTGCTCGATGCTGCTCCTCTCCGGCATCAGGGCAACGGATCGGCAGCTTTTGGCTGCCTTCGCCGGTATACCACCGGACTTTGGAGCTGGCCCGGGCCGCGTAATCCTGGTGACGGTAATCCTGATTACACGGGCTGAGCCGGTGGTCCAGAGGTCGCCTGACGTGGGCGCAAGCGCGGCGTAGACTCGCTCGCGAGCCAACGGGTAGTCCACTGCGAGGAGTTGAGGCGATCTGACCGCGGCTTTCCGGAAGCTAAGTTGACGCTTGACCACGAGGGCGCAATTCACCCCCGGTGGACGGCCCGTGAACCGCGCGAGCGCTCGTATCAGTACCTGCTCGACCTCGATGTCGACCTCGCGGAAGCGCTCGACGTCCGCATGCGGCTCGTGGCGCGGCCGGCGGCAACCGCGTTCACGTTTGATGCCGATGTCGGCGAAGTCCACCTGACGCCGCGGCTCGCCGCCGCGACGCCCGGCCCCGGGGTGCTGATCCTCGAGGGTGTGCTCGCCGTCAACGTCCGCGTCGGTGACCGGGTCGCTGCCGAACTGCTCGGTCCGGGGGATCTGGTCGAGCCGGCCGAGCGCAGCGACGATGAGCTGCTCGCCTGCGCGATCGGTTGGCGCGCGCTGCTGCCGATGCGCTTCGCGCTGCTCGACGCGGCGTTCGCCGAGCGCGTGCGCCCGTGGCCGCAGCTCATGCAGGCCTTGCTTCGCCGCGCCGAGCGCCGCGCCCACAACCTCAATATCCAGCGCGCGATCACGTCACAGCCGCGGCTGGACGTGCGGCTGGCGCTGTTGCTGTGGCACCTCGCCGCGCGGTGGGGCAAGGTCGAGCCGGGCGGTATCCGGCTGCCGCTGCCGCTGACCCACCAGCTGCTCGGCCGGTTGGTCGGCGCCGAGCGGCCGTCGGTGTCACACGCGCTCGCAAGGCTGGCGCGCTCGGGCCTGGTCACCGGCCACGGCGACGAGTGGCACCTGCACGGCAACATCGAGGCGCAGCTGGAAGGGATGGTCGAGCCCAGCGGCGGGCGGGTCGAGGCGCTCGTGGACGCGATGGCGCGCAGGTCACGCTGATGCTCGGGGCACCCGTCGCCCAGATCGCACACAGGTCACGCTGATGCTCGACGTCGAGTTCGGATCCGGCTACGCCGCGGCCGAACGCCAGCTGGTCCACGTCGTCTGGTTGACGTCCGGGCTCGGCTGTGACGGAGACTCGGTGGCGATGACCAACGCGACCAGCCCGAGTCTCGAGGACCTGCTGCGGGGCGTGCTCCCGGGGATGCCGCGGCTGGCGATCTACAACCCGCTGCTCGCCTACGAGACCGGCGATGACTTCATGCGTGCATTCTGGAGCGCCGCCGCCGGAGAGCTGGAGCCCTTCATCCTCGTGCTCGAAGGGTCGGTCCCGAACGAGCTGATCAGCGGCGACGGGCATTGGGCCGCGCTCGGCGTCGACCCGGAAACCGGCGATCCGATCACGACCGTGAGCTGGATCGACCGCCTCGCCCCGAAGGCAGCCGCGGTGCTCGCGCTCGGGACCTGCGCCGCCTATGGCGGCATCCCGGCGATGGCCAACAACCCCACCGGAGCGATGGGCCTGCGCGATTATCTGGGCACAGAGTGGCGTTCGCGGCGGGGGCTCGAGATCATCAACCTCCCCGGCTGCCCGGTACAGCCCGACAACATCACCGAGACCCTGATGCACCTCGCGCTGCATCTTGTCGGGGTCCAGGAGATGCTCGAGCTCGATGACCAGGGCCGTCCGATCTGGCTGTTCGGCCGGACCGTCCAGGAGGGCTGCCAGCGGGCGGGCTTCGCCGAGCAGGGCGAGTTCGCCGAGCACCCGGGTGACCCCCGCGGCTGCCTGGTCAAGATCGGCTGTAAGGGCCCGGTGGTCAAGTGCAACGTCCCGATCCGCGGGTGGACCGCGGGCGTCGGCGGCTGTCCCAACGTCGGCGGCATCTGCATGGCGTGCACGATGCCCGGCTTCCCGGATCGGTTCATGCCGTTCATGGAGTCCGGGCCGCTCGGCAAGGCGGCCGCGAACGTCCGTCAGTTCACGTACGGGCCGGTGCTCCGCGGATTGCGCCGGCGCGCGATGGAGGCCGCCGAGCGCTGATGCCGACGAAGGTCGTGTTCCGCTGCGGCTTCTGCGACGCGTTCCCGGACCCGCTCACCCAGCTGACGCTCGAGCGCCAGATCCGCGAGCTCGCGTTCGGCGAGTACCTCGAGGCTCCGCCGGGAAGCTGGCTGGTGTGGCTCGGCGGTGGGCCGCTCG
>DATNKY010000067.1:0-6750 GCA_035603155.1 Solirubrobacteraceae bacterium | reverse complement strand
CAGGTCGCAGGCGAGCGCGACCTCGAGCCCGCCACCGAGCGCATGGCCGGCGATGTGGGCGATGAACACCTGGCTCGCGGCCGCCATCCGCTTGAACGTCGCCTGACTGGTGCGGATCATCTCCATGTTCTCGTCGACGTCACCCTCGAGGAACTTCTTGACGTCGGCGCCGGCGCAGAAGAACCTCTCGCTCGCGCTGTTGACGATCACCACCCGCGCGTCACCGGCGACCGCCTCGTCCACGGCGGACGCGAATTCCATCATCATCGCCAGGTCATAGGAGTTCGCGGGCGGCTTGTCGAGCGTGATTGTCGCGATCGAGTCCTGCACCGAGAATCGGATCGACGCCATCAGGAGAGCCCTCCGACGACGACCGACTTGAGCTCGACGTAGCTGTCGAGCGCCTCGAGTCCGTGCTCCTTGCCGAAGCCGCTGTCCTTTACGCCGCCGAACGGCAGCTCGTCGTAGCCGTAGTGGATCTGATTCACCCAGGTCATTCCCGCCTCGATCTCCTGTGTCGCTCGATGGATCTTCCGCACGTCATGAGTCCAGATTGACGACCCGAGCCCGTACGGCGTGGCGTTGGAGCGCGCGATCGCGTCGTCGAAATCGCTGTAGCGGAACACCGGCAGGACCGGGCCGAACACCTCCTCGGTCACGAGGCGTGACTGCGCTCCGGGCTCGGCGACGACCGCCGGCTCGAGGAACCAGCCTTTGTCGTGGCCGCCGGTGCCGCCGCCGGTCAGCACCTCGCCGCCGTTTGCGACGCCGTCCTCGAGCTGGTCGACGAGCTCGTCACGGCCGGCCCTGGTGTGGATCGGACCCATTCGCAGACGCGGCTTGTCGGCTTTGATGGTCCCGTCACCGGGCTCGTAGCGCTCCACGCGCGCGACGAGCTGGCCGACGAAGTCATCGAACACCGAATCGTGGACGAACACTCGCTTGCAACCCAGGCATGCCTGGCCGGCGTTCCAGTAGCGGCCGATGATCACCGCCTTGACCGCCGCGTCGACGTCCGCGTCCTCGCAGATGATCACCGGGTCCGAGCCCCCGAGCTCGAGCGTGATCCGCTTGAGCTGCGGCCCGGCGACCGAGACCACGTGACGCCCGATCTCGGTGGAGCCGGTGAAGGCGATCCGCCTCACGTCGGGGTGGCCGACGAGCGCGTCACCGATGTCGGCGCCGCGGCCCGTGATCACATTGAGCACGCCGGCGGGCACCCCGGCCTCGGCGAACAGCCGCGCGACCTCGAGCGTCGCCAGCGGGGTTGTGGCCGCCGGCTTGGCGACGACCGTGTTGCCCATCGCGAGCGCGGGCGCGACCTTCGTGCCCAGCAGCGTGAGCGGGAAGTTGTAGGGCGTGATCGCGGCGCAGACGCCGACCGGGCGGCGGACGACCTGACCGTACGCCGGCCCGAACGCCGACGGCAGCTCCTGGTAGGAGCCGCGCACCTTCGTCGCGGCCTCGGCGTAGTAGCGCACGCCGTGGGCGAGGTGCGTGACCTCGCCGATCGCCTCGGCGACCGGCTTGCCCTGCTCGGAGGTCAGGATCGGCGCCAGCGCCTTGGCGTTCTCCTCGATCAGGTCGGCGGCCTTGGCGAGGATGTGACCGCGCTTCTCGACGTCGGTCGCGCTCCACTGCGGCAGCGCGCGCTTGGCGGTCTCGACAGCCAGCTCGACGTCGGCGCCCGAGGCGCTCGGGACGGTGCCGACGGTCTCCTCGGTCGCCGGGTTGACGACTTCGATCTCCTTGCTGGAAGCGGCTCGACGCCACTCTCCTCCGATCAACATCGATGCTTCCATCAGCTCTCCTTGACTTGGGGTCCAAGACGTGGGCCGGCGTGTTCCGAGTCGCGCGCGATGCTCTTCTCGAGATAGAGCGACCGTAGGCCCTGGTAGTCGTCGGTCGCCATCTGCGGCCACCGGCCGGCGGCGCCGGTCATCGGCTTCTTCGGCCGTCCCGGCACGCCCGCGGTCAGCATTCCGGCCGGAGCGGTTGCCCGCTCGGGGATCACGGCGCCCGCGGCGAGCATCGCGCCCTCGCCGACGTGCGCCTGGTGCAGGACGATCGCGCCCATACCGACCAGCGCATCATCCTCGATCACGCAGCCCTCGACGAGCGCCCCGTGTCCGATCGTGACACGCCTGCCGATGATCGTCGGCAGCTCGATGCCGCAGTGCACGACGGCGTTGTCCTGGATCGATGCCTCCTCGCCGACCTCGATGTAGGAAAAATCGCCACGCAGCACGGTTCCAAACCAGATGTTCGCGCGATCGCCCACGCGGACGTCACCGATCAGGACCGCGGTCGGCGCCAGCCAGACATCGTGTCCGATCGTGGGGGAGACGCCATCAAGCTCCACCAGGGTCGTCATCTCAGCCGTCCTGCGCCGCGCATTGATCTAGCAACACGACAGCGATGATGCTTGATCTCATCAAATCCATACTATACAGTGGCGAGCGTCAGTGAATTGTCACATGTTGTCCACGGCGCGAGGAGTTGATTGATGACGACCGTTGATGCCGACGAGCTCGCTCAGAAGTCCGAGGACGAGGTTCGCGAGCATCTCGCGTCGGGCAAGCTCGTCGAGGGCCTGTCCCACATGTCGCCTCAGTACCTGGCTGGGATCAGGCGGATCCTGACCGTGTCGGCCGATACCGAGCTCGTCAGCGCGCCGGCCTACCTGCGCGCGGCCGCGCACGCGCCAGCGCTCAACAACTTCGGTTCGGCGGTGTCAATCATCCAGGACGAGCTGGCGCACGCGCACATCGGCTACCGGCTGCTCGGCGACCTCGGCGTCGACATGAACGCGCTGATCTATGAGCGCGAGCCCGGCGCTTTCAAGTACCCGTACGCGTTCGACGTGCCGCTCGATTCGTGGCGCGAGCTCGTGCTCGCCAACGCGCTCTATGACCAGGCGGGGTTCGTCCTGCTCTCGGACGTCCACACGTCGAGCACCTTCGGTCCGTGGAAGCGGGCGCTGGCGAAGGTGGACAAGGAGGAGACCTTCCACCTGCGTCACGGCCGGACGTGGGTCAAGAAGCTCGCCGCCGACGCCGACGAGAAGCGGCGCCTGCAGGAATCGCTTGACTGGATGTTCATCCTCACGCTCGAATGGTTCGGCCTGCCCGACGAGCGCAAGCTGCACGGCATCCAGCTCGAGTACGGGTTCAAGGGGATGGGCAACGACGACCTGCGCCAGGCGTGGATGGCGGAGGTGGTGCCGTTCATGAACGAGGTCGGGCTCGAAGTGCCCGCGCATTGGGACGAGGAGCGCCAGCGCTACCTGATCGACTGCCCATTCCCGGCTCGGTTCGACGAGGAGCGCAAGCGGTGGCTGCTCGAGGACGGCCTGATCAGCTGGGACGACGTGATCGTCCGCTGGAAGCGGCGTGGACCGATGAACCGGGATTACGTCGGCCGGCTGCAGCGGGGATACCGCTCGCGGCTGGAGGCGGCCGCATGAGGGAGATCCGGCCGGGCAGCCTGAGCGAGCTGGAAACGGGCGGCGTGAGCGAGCTCGGTGCGGGCGGCATGCGCGAGCTCGAGGCGCGCCTGTGGACTGCGCTGACCGAGGTCGAGGACCCCGAGATCCCGGTCTCGGTGGTCGGCCTCGGGTTGATCGTGTCGCTGCACTACGACGCCGACGAACGCGTGGCCGACGTCGAGTTGACGTTCACCTCGATGGGGTGCCCGGCGATGGAGTTCATCCAGGACGACATCCGCGAGCGACTGCTGTGCGAGCCAGAGGTCGACGAGGTCAGGATCGAGGTGGTCTGGGATCCGGTTTGGACGCGCAGCCGGATCCGCGAGGACGCTCGCGCTCGAATGCGCAGCCTGGGAATCGTCGCGTGAGCGTCGACAGCACTCAGGTCTGGGAGGTATTCGCGCGGACGGAGTACGAGCTGCCGCTCCATCACGTCGGCGCGGTGACCGAGGACGACGAGGATCTGGCGCTGGTCTGCGCGCGCTCGATCTATGACGAGCAGCCGTGGATCCAGATGATCATCGTGCCGCGCGCGGCGATCCGGGAGGCGATCAAGGCATGAGCACGACCACAAGCGACGCAACGACGGCTCGGGCGACCGCGACCATGGTGTCGCTGGTGGGCTCGCTGGCCGACAACAAGGCGGCGCTCGGCAGGCGCTACGCCGAATGGGCGGTCAGCGCGCCGACGCTCGAGTCGGCCGTCGCCGCGGCGGCGATGGCCCAGGACGAGCTCGGCCACTCGCGCTCGACGTATCCGGTGCTGAAGGCGCTCGGTGCCGAGGTCACCCAGGACGCGCCGTTCGGTGGCGATCGCCGACTGGCGCTGCTCGACGACGAGCTGCCGGACTGGACGGCAGCGGTGGCGGCCAACGTGCTCGTCGACGGCGTCCTGACGACGTTCGTGGCGGCCTGTGCCGACAGCTCGGTGGCGGCGATGGCGCAGCGCGCTCGCAAGATCCTCCAGGAGGAGGGCTCGCATCGGATCCACGCTGAGGCGTGGGCCAAGCGGCTGTGCCGCTCGGGCGAGCCGCAGCGATCCGAGCTCCTGAGAGCGCTAGAAGAGACGTGGGTGCAGGCCGGCCGGTGGATCGGCCCGGGCGGTGACCCCGGCGTCGAGGCGGCTGTTTCCCTGGGGATGATCTCCTCCGACGGGACCGCTCAGCGGGCGCTGATCCGAACCTGGCTGCGTGACGTGCTCGCGACCGAGGGCGTCTGGCTCGAGCTCGACGAGCCGACGGACTTCTCGCGCTGGGACGCGCAGCGCCGGCGATGGAATCCCGACCGATGAGCGCCGCCCCGCGGTGCCCGTTCTGCGAGGGTGCCGAGTCCGAGCTCGTCGGCCGGTGGGGCGGCCAGATGATTACCGCGCAATGGCGGTGCGGCGCCTGCGGCTCGTACTTCGAGGCGATTCGCGACAGCTTCGATGAGCGCGCGGACGACAACCCGGCTCGGACGGGGCCGGCTCAGGCGGGGCCGGCTCAGGCGAGGTCGGCTGAGGCCGGGCCGCGGGCCTCTTCGATGCCGGAGAAGTAGTCCTGGGCCGCCTCGTGCCAGGCGGCGTGGCGGTTCTCGAACAGCTCCTGGGCGCGGGACCGCGGCCAGCGGGCCGGCAGCAGGTGCTCGGGCAGATCTGGATCCAGGAACGGGAACTTGCGCCACGCATGCACGAGCAGGGTCTGGGACCGGAAGCTGGCCTCTGGGCCGCGCGGCCGCTGGCGCGAGAACGCCGAGATGAACTCCCGGTAGCTCGTCGCCACCTGATCGAGGTTCCACGCGTCGGCGATCAGCTGCGCCGGATCGCCGAGCGCGCCGAACTCGGCGTGGAACGAGAGCAGCTCGGCCGCCGATCCGTTGCCGGACATCTCGATCAGCTCGCTCTCGCGCTCGACATGAGGAGAGATCCAGACGCCGCCGCCGAGCGAGCCGAACCCGGCCCAGGCGAGCTGAGTGCGCAGCCGGTGGCGCAGGTCACGCCGCTGCTCTGGGACGCGCAACGTCACCAGCAACCAGTGCCCGTGCCATTCCCAGGGACGGCCGAATCCGTAGATGCGCCGAGCTCCGCTGCGGAGCATCTCCGCCGTCGGCTCGGTCAGGCGCACCCGTGCACGGCGTCCGCTGCGCTCGGAGCACAGCCACCCGGCCGCGATGCTCCGGGCGAGCGCCTGCCGGGCCGCGTCGGGCTTGACGTCGACCGCGGCGAGCGCGCGGATCAGCGTCTCGTGCCAGATCCATTCCGGCGTCGTCAGCACGTATTCGCCGAGGATCGTCAGCAGTAGGGAGCGCGCGGCCGGAGCCCCGACCGCGCGGCGACGCAGCTGGTCGTCCATCAGGGCGGAGGTTAGGGGTCGAGTGTGTCTCGATGGCGACTTGGGGGTAGCCACCACGTATCCCACCCCACATTGCTGGGAGGCACAGATCCATGGCTACAACAACGACCGAGACTCGCACCGTACCGACCGAGACTCGCATCGAGCGAGGGGTCAGCTTCGCCCGCGGGCCCGCCCTGATCCTCGGAACGATCCTGCTGGCCGCCGGCTTGTACTCGCTGTACAAGGAGCACACGTTCCCGCCGTTCTCGAACTTTCCCAACGGCGACGCTCCGGTGCAGGGGAAGGTCATCTTTTCGATCTTCGGCGTCAATGGCTGGACCGGTGAGCTGACCGCCGTCGCCGGTGGGCTGCTGTTGTTCGGAGCTGCTCAGCACCTGCTCGCCAAGACGGTCAGCCTGATCGTCGGCGTGGCTCTGGGAGCGGCCGCGGTGATCGCGCTGATCAGCGGCAACGTGCTCGGCCTCGCCGCCGCCAACGGCTGGACGAAGCTCGCCTGGGCGGTCTCGGCGGCGATCCTGCTGCTCAACACGCTGATCCCGCGCAGGAGGACGGAGGTTCCAGTGGATGGTGCCCCGGTCTACGAGGACGGCAGCGCACATCGCTGGCGCCGTGGGCGCGGGCACACGGCTGTGGCCGCTGGCACCGGGGCCGCGGCGGGTGCCGCCTACGAGCACCATCGCGACAAGGAGCATTACGCCGACGACGACCGCGTCGGGGCCGAACACTCACGCGACCACGACGCCGAGCGCGATGACGTCGGCGATCGCCCTCGCCACGATGACGTCGGCGATCGCCCTCGCCACGATGACGTCGGCGATCGCCCTCGCGACGATGACGTCGGCGATCGCCCTCGCGACGATGACGTCGGCGATCGCCCTCGCGACGAGGACGTCGGCGATCGGCCTCGCGACGAGGACGTCGGCGATCGGCC
>DATNKY010000385.1:0-7263 GCA_035603155.1 Solirubrobacteraceae bacterium | reverse complement strand
GCCCGTCCGACCGCCCGAGCGAGCGCCCAACCCAGAGCGACCAGCACGATCACGGTCAGGATCTGAATCGGCGTCTGCAGCGTCTTCAACGTGTGCTTGCCGAGGATCCCCTTGCGATGGTCGTAGGTGATCAGTACCGCGATGATCAGCGGGATCAGGACCATCGCTTCGCGCTGCGCGCGCTTGACGGTCTTCTCGCTGACCTCGCGCACCGGGATCCCGACCTTCTCCCACGCCTCGCTGCGCGTCTCGAACATGCGCTCGAGGTAGAGATCTCGCTTTTCTCGCTTGAATCGGTTTGGCATCGCTTGTCTTACTGAAAAGTTGCTCGGCCTATCTACCACCGCCCGGGCCCGAGGGTTTCACCGTATAGGCCGCCTCAAACAACCTTTCCTGACGGCCCTGCGGCTCCGGCGGCAGCGGTTCCGGCGGCGTCTCCCGCACGGCGCGGCCGGTTTGGAAAGGTTCCCGTTCCGTGCCTGCGACCAGTTGTGCCAACCGCTTTCGCTCGTGTTGCGGCGCGTAGGCGCCGTTGCGGTACAGCTCACGGTAGCGCGTGATCAGGTCAGGACGATGTTCTTCGAGCCATTCGAAGAACAGCTGCCGTACCTCCCCTCGAAGGTGCAGCGCGATCGGAGCGACATACGTGGCACCGGCCTCGGTCGCCAGCTCGACGATCTTCTCCACCTGACCCGGCGAGTCATTGATCCCGGGCATCAGCGGGGCGATCAGCACCCCGGTAGGGATCCCAGCCCGATTGAGCTCGCCGACCGCCTCGAGCCGCGCGCGCGGGTTCGGCGTATGCGGCTCGGTCGCCCGCCACGCACGCTCATCGAGCGTCGGCACCGACAGCGCCGCGGTGAAATCGGTCCGCGCCACGAGCTGGCGCATAAGGTCGAGATCTCGCAGCAGCAGCGGGGATTTCGTCAGCACCGAGCAAGGGTTGCGCGCCTCGAGCATCGCCTCCCAGATGCCCCGCGTCAGCTTGTAGCGACCCTCGACCCACTGATACGGGTCGGTGTTCGTCCCCAGGGCGATGTGCTCGTGCTTCCACGACGGCTTGGCGAGCTCGACGCGAAGCCGCTCGGGCGCGTTCACCTTGACGACGATCTCGCGCTCGAAGTCCCGGCCCGCGTTGAAATCAAGGTAGGTGTGGGTCGGACGCGCGAAGCAGTTGTGGCTCACCACTCCGTTCGCGATGAAGTCCCCCGTGCCGGTGGTTACGTCATATAGCGGCAGCGCGCGACCGACGGGTTCGACGGCGGCCACTTTCAGAGCGGCAAACGTCTTGACCATCTGACCCTCGATCGAGCGCTTTCGGCTTATGGCCGGATCGGTCAGATGGAAGAACCGAAGGTGCGCGGCCAGGCCCCCCCTGATCCGAACGTACTCGAGGCCGTTGGTGTTGTTCGTCAGATCGCGCGCGAGGTCGAATCCGAGACGATGGGCGCTGGCCCTCGTCCAGGCGAGTATCTGCGGATCGGTGTTGGCGATCCTCAGCGCGAACGCGCTGCGCGAGCCTTCGGCGTCGAAGATTCCCGCGAGAAATCCCCGGCACCAGTCGAAGCTCGCCAGCATCGGAAGCTCGATCAGATCCGTGATTCGCTGGTAGCTGAGCCGACTGCTGCACGAGATCGCCTGCACCTCGCGCCGCGAGCCCGCAGCGCGCCGGAGTACGCGCTCGCTGGCCTCGATGCCGGCGTCGCCGAGGAAGTCCCGTGCCCGACGCAGGGCCTCGAGATCGGTGAGCGCGAGACGGAACCTGTACACGCGGTAGTCGCGCCGCCCGGCGCGGTCGTACGAGTACTCGCCGGGCGTTCCATCTCCTCGAATCAGCCCGCACAGGTACCCACGGCGATAGTCGACCGTCTGAGCCGGCTGAGGTGCGAAAGCGCCGGTACCGACGAGCGTGTTGTTCACCGTCAGGTGCGGGCGATCGGGCTCGCTCCGATCGCTGTTCAGCACGTGTTTCCAGCCTCGGTTGGTCAACAGCCGATGATCGCCGCTCACGATCAGCTCCGTCTCGTCCTCGAGCACGACTCTGTGGGCCGGCTTGAGCGTGATCCACTTGTCGAGCACCGTCGTCACGGCGTAGCGGCGGTACTTCGATTGGCGGACGGTCCCGTAGATCGAGTCGCCAATCCCCAGCTCGGCCAGCGGTTTGTGACGGCCATCTGCCATCAGGATGGGGGTCTCGCCCGAGCTGCAGTAGACGCACGCGTGACTGCATCCGCGATACGGATTGATCGTCCACCGGAACGGCATCTGCGACGCCTCGGGCACACGGTTGAGGATCGATTTCGCACGCACCTCGTAGAACCGGGTCGAGAGCGCCTCCGGGGCGTCGAAGTGACGTACGACCGCCTCCTCGCCATAGCCCGGCAGCCGTGCTCGCCGTTCGGTGTCCATGCTGAGGTTGTTCCAGCGCACGAACGTACGTTCGCATACGGCTCGGACGGACCGCTAAATGGCCCGCAGTCTCAGCGCTCGGCAGTGGCGACGAGCGAAGCCTCGCCGCTCAGCGTCTGGCTCGTCGCGGACGTGATCTGCACGTCGACCAGCGAGCCGGGTGACGCGATCCCATCGAAGTTGACGACCTTGTTGTGGCGAGAGCGCCCGCGTACCCGCGTCGGATCGGTCCGCGACGGGCCCTCGACGAGCACCTCGACCGTGCGTCCCACGAATCGCTGCGCGCGCTCGAGCGCGCGGCGTTGAATCACCTCGACCAGGCGCTCGAGTCGCTCCACCTTGAGCTCGTGGGGAATCTGGTCGGCCATCTCCGCGGCCTCGGTGTCGCGCCTGGGGGAATAGATGAACGTGAACGCGCCGTCGTAGCCGACCTCCTCGGCCACCTCGAGCGTCTGCTCGAAGTCGGCCTCGGTCTCGCCGGGGAAGCCGACGATGATGTCCGTCGTCAGTGCGCAGTCGGGCACGTGCTCGCGGATCAGCGCGACTCGGTCGAGGTAGCGCTCACGCGAGTAGGTGCGCCGCATCCGCTTGAGGACCGCGCTCGACCCCGACTGCAGCGGGAGATGGATGTGCTCGCACAGCGCCCGCAGCTCCGCATGGGCGCGGATCACGTCCTCGCGCATGTCCTTGGGGTGCGGGCTCGTGTACCGGATCCGCTCGATCCCCGGCACGGTGTCGATCTGGCGCAGCAGCTCGGCGAACGTAGACCGGCTGTCACGGGGCAGATCCCGGCCGTAGGAGTTGACGTTCTGGCCGAGCAACGTGACCTCGCAGACGCCGTCAGCCGCGAGACCGGCGACCTCGGTCACGAGCTCGCCCGCTGGGCGGCTGACCTCGCGTCCGCGCGTCGAGGGGACGATGCAGTACGAGCACACCGAGTTGCAGCCGACCGAGACCTGCACCCAGCCCTGGAACTCCCGCGCCCGCTTGGCGGGCAGATGGCCGGTGAAGCCTTCGAACTCGAAGAACCCCTGCGCCGTGATCGAGTCCGATGCCAAGAACTCGGCGAGCTTGTGAACCTGGCCCGGGCCAAAGGCGACGTCGACGAACGGGAAGCGGGCGAAGACCTCCTCCTTGACCGACTGCGCCCAACATCCTCCGACACCGATCACCCGCTCGGGGTCCTCGCGCTTGAGCCGCTTGGCCTCGCCGAGATGTGCGACGAAGCGGCTGTCGGCCGCCTCGCGGATCGAGCACGTGTTGAACAGGATCAGGTCGGCATCGGCGCGCCCGTCGGCTTCGTCGTAGCCGAGCGACTCGAGCATGCCTTTGATTCGCTCCGAGTCGTGCGCGTTCATCTGACAGCCGAAGGTCGTGAGGTGATAGCGCTTCATCGGGGTCAGGGTACCGGCGTGCGCTGCGCGGGTGCAGCGGCCAACGAAGGCTCGAAGCCCGGCAGCAGCAACTCGATCCGGGCTCCGCACACGTCCGGTCCGGGCTCCGCCGCGCGGACCTCGCCGTGGTGTGCCTCCGCGATCGCCCGCACGATCGCGAGCCCGAGGCCCGCGCCGCCTCGCGCGCGACTGCGCGCCGGATCGGTGCGGTGAAAGCGCTCGAACACGCGTTCGCGCTCGGCCGGCGGAATGCCGGGACCGTCGTCGGACACGATGAAGCGGATCTGCCCGGGGCCGGGCTGATCGACATCGAGCGAGACGAGCCCACCCCGCTCGTCCGTCTGGGCGATCGCGTTCTGGGCGAGATTGTGGAGCGCCTGGGCGAGGCGGTCGGGATCGGCGCGCAGCGTCCCGGCCGGGACGGGGCCCAGCTCGAAGTGGCGGTCGGCGGTCAGGCTGATTCCGTCCCACAGCTGCTCGACGAACGTCCGCAGGTCGATCTGCTCGGGACGCAGGAAGTCGGGGTGCTCGGCCTGGGCCAGCAGCAGCAGATCGTCGATCAGGCGGCTCATGCGCGTGATCTCGCGCTGAACGTGCTCCTCTGTGCGCCGCACGTCGGCAGCCGAGGGATCGTCCTGCGCCGCGAGGACCTCGAGCTGACCGCGGATCACCGTGATCGGCGTTCGGAGCTCGTGCGACGCGTCCGCGATGAACTCGCGCTGCCCCTTGAGCTCGCCGGTCAGGCGGTCGAGCATGTTGTTGAACGCCTCGGCGAGGACCGTCACCTCGCCGTCTCCGGGCGGGACCTCCATCCGCGGCTCGAGCTCGCCGGCATCGACCCTCGCCGCGACGCCGGCCATCCGCCGCAGCGGCGCCGAGAGCCGCGCCCCGGTCAGGTAGGAGGCCAGCAGAGCGAGCGCGAGCGTCAGCGCGCCGGCCAGGACGAATGTCCGGGCAACTCCGTTCTGGGCGCGGCTCACGACCGACAGCGGCTCGCCGGCGCCGACCACGACATGCAGTCCGCCTCCCGCAGCGACCGAGCGCTCGAGCACACGGGTCGCCCCGACATCCGGGACGTGCTGCACCGTGTAACCCAGGTGAGGCACGAGCAGCAGCCGGGCGAGCCTGTCCTCGAGCTGCTGCTCGGCCACGGTTTCGTCCTCGTCTGGCCTGGCCGGTCCCACGATCTCGGGATGGTTGAACGCCGCGCGTGCGCCCGGGATCAGCACGAACAACAGCGTCGAGCTCGCGTCATAGGGCTGGTCACGCACGTACGCACGCGCCTCGGCTGCCAGCTGGCCACGACCCTGCCCGAAGTGCGGCCGCAGCGCCTGTTCGAGTTGGGTCGTGTCGCCCGCGATGTCGCGGTCGATCTGGGCCCGGATCTCGGTGCCCGTATCGGTGTAGACGACGTAGAAGATGACCGCGACCGAGATGATCATCGCCGCCGCCACCAGGGCCGTCAGCCGGGCACGCAGTCCGCTCGGGAGCCACCGTGGCCGTGATCTGACGCGAGCGTTGGGGCTCGCCACCGCTAGTCCCTAAACGGGGACATCGAACCGGTACCCGATCGACCTGACGGTGACGATCGGATCCTTTTCGCCTCGCCGGCGCAGCTTGCGTCGCAGATATCCGACATACACGTCGACGACGTTGGTCCCGGGATCGTAGTCATAGCCCCACACCGCCTGGAGGATCTGCTCGCGGGAGAGGACGCGCCCCTTGTGTCGCAGCAGGTACGAGAGCAGCTCGAACTCGGTCGTCGAGAGCCGCACGGGGATGCCCGCGCGGCGTACGTCACGCGTGATCAGATCGACCTGAACGTCGCCGCCGGTCAGGGTCGTCGTGGGCGTGCGGGCAATCACGCGCAGTTGCGCGCGGATCCGTGCCGCGAGCTCGGCGATCGAGAACGGCTTCGTCAGATAGTCGATCGCGCCGGCGTCCAGGCCGGCGATCCGGTCCTCGACCTCACCACGTGCGGTCAGGATGATCACCGGCATCGACGGCTTTGCCTGCCGGACGTGGGAGAGCACCTCAAGGCCGTTGCGACGGGGCAGCATCACGTCGAGCACGATCAGATCGAACGGCTCCGACAGCGCACGCTGGCTGCCGGAGAGCCCGTCGGTGGCGGAGTCGACCTCGAACCCGTGAGTGCGCAGGCCGCGTTCGAGGAAGTCGACGATGCCGGGCTCGTCCTCGATCAGGAGGATCCGCCCGGTCGGCTCAACGGGCTCAACGGGCTCAACGGGCGTACTCGACTGCACGAGACTCCCTGATGACGGTCACCTTGATCTGGCCGGGATATTCGAGCTCCTTCTCGATCTCTCGTGCGATCTCGTACGAGAGCATCGTCGCCGCGTCGTCGTCGATCGCCCCCGGCGCGACCATCACGCGAATCTCCCTGCCGGCCTGCATCGCGTAGACCTTGTCGACGCCCTTGTGCCTGGTCGCGATGTGCTCGAGGTCCCGCAAGCGCTTGACGTACTGCTCGAGCGACTCGCCGCGAGCGCCGGGACGCGCACCCGACAGGGCGTCGGCCGCCTGGACGATCACGGCCTCGATCGTCTGCGGCTCGACCTCATTGTGGTGGGCCTCCATCGCATGGGCGACCGCTTCGCTCTCGCCGTACTTGCGTGCAAGGTCGCCGCCCACGAGCGCGTGCGGTCCCTCGATCTCGTGTGTGACCGACTTGCCGATGTCGTGCAGCAGTGCCGCGCGCCGGGCGGTCTTTGGGCTCGCGCCGAGCTCGTGCGCCATCATCGCCGCGAGCTGCGCGACCTCGATCGAGTGCGCGAGGACGTTCTGCCCGTAGCTGGTGCGAAACCGCAGCCGGCCCACGAGTTTGACCAGCTCCGGGTGTACGCCCTGGACCCCGGCGTCGAGCACGCCCTGTTCGCCGAGCTCGATGATGTGGCTCTCGAGCTCGGACTTGGTCTGGTAGTAGGTCTCCTCGATCCGGGCCGGGTGAATCCGGCCGTCCAGGAGCAGCTTCTCGAGCGTCAGGCGGGCGATCTCACGGCGAACGCCGTCGAAACCCGACAGGACCACCGCTCCGGGCGTGTCATCGATGATGAAGTCGACTCCGGTGAGGTTCTCGAGCGCCCTGATGTTGCGGCCTTCACGGCCGATGATGCGCCCCTTCATGTCGTCGGCGGACAGCTGGACCACCGACACGGTCGTCTCGGCCGCATGACCCGCCGCGAGGCGCTGCATACAGACCGACAGGATGTTGCGGACGCGGCGCTCTGCCTCGCGCTTGGTCTCCTCCTCGATCTGGCGGATCCGCCGGGCCGAGTCATGTCTGGCCTGCTCCTCGATCTCTGTCAGCAGCAGCTGCTTGGCCTTCGCGCCGGACATCCCGGCGACGCGTTCGAGCGTGCGCTCGGTCTCGACCCGGCTCTCGGCGAGCGTCTCGCGCTCGTGGTCGAGCTCGGCTTCGCGCCGGCCCAGCGCCTCCTCG
>DATNKY010000254.1:0-2094 GCA_035603155.1 Solirubrobacteraceae bacterium | reverse complement strand
CGAGCCGCTGGACCCGCGCAACGCCAACGCCGGCATTCCAGCGTGAGCGCGTGACGGCTGAAGGCGCCCGGGACGCGGCTCTTGACCCGTCTCAGGTCACGTCCTGCCCAGCGCACCAAAACCGGCTGGCGTTAAGCGACGCGAAGCATCATCTGCAGAAATCGGCCTTGAAGCTCGTGGGTTATCTGGCCGCGGCGTACCTCGTGATCAGGCTGATCCCGACGCTCGAGGAGGCGTTTCGCAGTCTCGAGCACGTCTCCTGGGAATGGATTGTCGGGGCGATCGCGCTCGAGGTGGTGTCTGAGACGGGCTTTGTCATCGCCTGGCGTGGGGTCGTTGACCCCGAGCGCACATTGCAACGCGACGGCCGCGGCCGCCGGATGGACCAGCGCGTCGCGTGGGCACAACTCGGAGCCGGCCTGATCGTTCCCGGAGGCACGCTTGGCGGGATGGGAGTCGGAGCGTGGTTTCTGCATCGCTTCGGAATGCCGCCAAAGCAGATCGCCGAGCGCCAGTTCAACCTCAGCTTTCTCAACACCACCGTCAGCGCGCTGGCCTTGATCGTGTTCGGTATCGGGCTCGCTGCCGGGATCTTCACCGGCGAGGACAATCTTCTGCTGACCCTGTTGCCAGCCGCCGTGGCGGCGATCGGGATCGCCGCGGCGCTGCTGATCGCCGGCCGGGCGAGCAGCAGCGCCGAGCGACTGCGGGCCAAGCACCCAAAAATCGCCACCTCGATCGCCGCGCTCGCCGACGCCGTCGCCGACACCCGAACTCTGTTTCGCGGCGGCGGGTGGACGAGCGTGATCGGAGCGGTCTTCTACTTCGGATTCGATGTGCTCGTCCTCTGGAGCGCCTTCCTCGCGATCGATGCCCACCCCGTCCCTGGTTTCGCGGTCGTCATGATGGCCGACGTGATCGGCTCGCTCGGTGGATCGCTTCCGCTGCCCGCCAGCATCGGGACGATCGGCGGCATCGTCGGGATGCTCATCGTCTACGGCGTCGACCATAACCCCGCGGTCGCCGCCGTCCTGCTCTACCAGGCGATCGGACTGCTCGTGCCAGTGACCGGCGGGACGATCGCCTACCTGATCCTTCGCCGACAGCTAGGACCAATACCAATCAAGGCACACGACAGCGCCGGATAGCACCCAACGCGGGTCGAAGACTCGGGCGTCCACAGGGGGCCAGTCGCAGACCCAATCAGGCAGCAGGCCTGTTAAACCCGCGAACAGTTCGGCCCGCCAGAGGTCCAGCACAGCCCTTTCGATGAGTGATCGAGAACGAACGAATCGTCTTCGCCACCAACTCGACCTGGCGGTACGAAAAAGAGGCCGATCGCGCCCGATTGTCGATCCATCCGGCGCCTAGTTTCGTGGCACGCAGGTCGCTGCTCACGCCGCTGACGCCTCGTCGGCCTCCGTCCTTGCCAGGGCAGCGTCGAGCACTGCGTACTCTGCCTCCTCGATCGCGGCGTACGCGAACTCAACTGCGAACGCCGCGTCGTCCTCTCGCTTCTCGGCGATCCTCTCGGCGCGATCCGCGTCGTGCTCAGCCCGCCTGGTATCGACGTCATCGCGAACCTTGGCGACATGCTCGTTCCAGGAGCGCTGCAAGTCGTTCCACCAGACCGAGAGCCTGTTCTGGTTCGCGTCGGCCGACTCGCGCAGCTTCTGAGCCTGCGCTTGAGCAGACGCTCGCGCGGTCTCGACATCCACTTCAAGCTCGGCCTTCGCCTTGCCATGGGCCGCCGCGGCACGGTCCTCGGCCTCCTTGGCCCGAGCGGCCAGCCCGGTCAATTGGTCCGATAAAGCCATGTCAACCTCCCTCGAGGAGTGGGCACAACAATCCCGTCACGGCACACGCAACAAACCACCAGCTCAGGGACGCTCGGCGCGGAAGGCCAAAAGCTAATCGGCCCCCGCCGCCGTGTCGCTCAAAACGGCTCATGCATCATGAGTGTGTGGCCGCGCGGCTGGTAGTTTACCTACCTATCACGCCCGCTGCAAGGCGTATGACGCTCCTGTTGGGAGTAGCGTCGGGTGCGTAGCTGGGCGGGTGAGTCTAGGTTTGCGTAGGAGCGTCGTAACGGGA
>DATNKY010000359.1:0-2711 GCA_035603155.1 Solirubrobacteraceae bacterium | reverse complement strand
CGAGGTCGCGGGGTATGAGCACGCCAGAGGGACAGCGCCGCGCGGCGCGCATGCGCGCCGTCGAGCTGGGCGAGGGTGCACGCACGACGCTGCGTCACGGCCTCGGCTCGCCGATCCTGTTCGCGATCGTCTACACCTCGCTGGCAAGCGCGATCTTCTTCTCGCTCGGGGTCGTGACCGACCACGCCGCCGGCTTGACCCCGGTCGTGTTTCTGATCGCCGCGATCATGTTCGGGCTGACGGCGATGACCTACGTGGAGGGCGCATCGCTACACCAGGAGCCGGGTGGCTCGACCGTCTTCGCTCGCTACGCTTTCAACGAGCTGGTCAGCTTCATCGCCGGCTGGGCGATGCTGCTCGACTACGTCATCCTGATCGCCGTCACCGCGTTCGCGGCGACGCAATACCTGCGCGTGTTCTGGGCGCCGCTCGGACACTACACCGAGTCCCTGTTGCTGGCCCTGGCAATCATTGCCTTCGTCGTGTTCACAAACGTGCGCGGCTTTCACTGGCGTCGCGAATACCGCATCGGCGTGATCGTGCTGGGGGCGCTGCTGCTCGAGCTGATCGTGATCGTGATCGGGCTCGTGGAGTTCTTCGAACCGCACCGGCTCATCAGCCAGATCCATCTCGGCAGCGCCCCTACATGGGCGGGCCTGGTCTTTGGTTTGACGATCACGACGATCGCCTTCACATGCGTGGAGTCGGCCTCGGGGTTGGCTGGCGAGGTCAAAGTCGGCCGGGGTGCACTGCGGCGGCTGATAGCAAGTGGCACCGTGACCGTCGTGGTCGCCTACGTGGGCGTCGCGATCGTGGCGGTCACGGCGTTCCCGCTGGCGCGCGGAGGCGTGCCGGGACACCATTTCTCGGCGGCGCCGGTGCTCGACCTGTTCACGCGGATGCACCCGCACTGGCTCTCCCAGGTACTGACGTACTCGATCGGCGCGATTGCCGGGCTGACGCTCGTGGCGGCTGCCGACTCGGCGATGCTTGGGCTCTCTCGTCTGGCCTATTCGCTGTCGGTCAACCGTCAGATCCCGAGCGGCCTGGGCCGTCTGCACGCCCAGCGCTCGACTCCCTACGTGCTGATCCTGCTCGCCGGTGTGATCGCCGCGGGTCTGGTCGTCCCCGAGAGCCTCACCTTCCTCGTCGGCACCTACGCTTTCGGAGCGATGCTCGCGTTCACGATCGCCCACGCCTCGGTCGTCAAGATGCGCTACAGCGAGCCCGACCGTAAGCGTCTGTACCGCACGCCGTTCTCGGTGCGCGTGCGCGGAGGCGAGTTGCCGCTACTGGCGGTGATCGGCACGATCGTGTGCTCGCTCGGATGGGTCGCCACGATCGTCGTCCATCACACCGCCCGTTACGTCGGCCTCGGCTGGATGGCCGCCGGGATCCTGCTGTACGTCGTCTACCGGCGCGCGGATGAAACCTCGCTGCTGCGACGCGTGACCGTCTCCGCTGAGGCGTTGCGAGCCGAGCACCTGCCGCAGCGCGAGTACGGCTCGATCCTGGTCCCGCTGTGCGGCACCCGTCTGGACGAGGACATCATCCAGACCGCCGCGCTGCTGGTCGCCGGCAAGCCGACCGACGATGCCGAGATCGACACCTCGACGATCGAGGCGGTGTGGATCTTCGAGATGCCTATGTCCTTGCCGCTGGATGCGCGCTTGCCCGACGCCCAGGTCAAGCACGCACGCCAAGCGCTGGCGCGAGCCAAGGCGGTGGGGGAGGAGTACGCGGGCGTGCAGGTCGCCACCGCCACGATCAGAGCTCGCCGCGTCGGCCATGCGATCCTGGAGGAGGCACGCAGACGTGGTGTGGAGGCGATCGTGCTCGGCGCCGAGGAGCCGTCGCGGATTCGCGGTGGCTCGCGTCTGGGCGGCCGCGGGGGCCCGCTCGAGAACTTCGTCGGCGACGTCACCAAGTACGTCGTACGCAAGGCGGCCTGCCGCGTGATCGTGACGGCGCCATCCGAGCGCGACTATGCCCAGGTTCTGGCGGCCGAGGAGGCGGGTCGGGATTCGCCTGCTCAGGATGCGCCTGCGGGGATAGCCACGGTGGAGCCACTCGCCGGGCCGAGTGGCGGACCCATCGTCTAATCTCACACGCCGTGCTTGCGATCCTCTCATCCATGCCGACGGCGAATTCGTCGTCATCCACGCCGACGACGACCAGTTCGACGCCAATGAAAGCAGCGCGGTCCTGCGACTCGACGCCGCCCTTCCCATGTTCGTGCTGATCGTCGGAGCGGGCCGTGTCGGCTCGGCCGTGGCCAAGTCAGCGCTGGCGGCCGGCCACGAAGTCTCGGTGCTAGACGAGGATCCACTTTCCCACGAGCGCCTCGACGCGGGCCAGAGCGGCAGCTGGGAGGAATCCGACGGTCAGTTCACCGTGGGAACGGCTCTGGAGACCGAAGCGCTCGTGCAGGCGGGTATCGAGCGCGCCGACGTGTTCATCGCCTCGACCGACGGCGACAACACGAACCTGATCATCGCCCAAATCGCCCAACGCCGGTTTGGGGTGCAGAAGGTGCTCGTGCGCGTGATGGACCCGGCCCGCGCGGGTTGGTACGGCGAACAGGGCCTGCACACGATCTCCCCGACCAAGCACGCGATCGAAATGTTCGAGAGCGCGCTTGCGGCTGAGTCGGCGTAGGTCAAGCCATGTACGTGATCATCGTCGGTGCCGGCAAGGTGGGTCGCAACCTC
>DATNKY010000686.1:0-9875 GCA_035603155.1 Solirubrobacteraceae bacterium | reverse complement strand
CGTGGCCAGCAAGGGCTTAGCGCCGGGAGCGCTCGCACCGGTGCTCGTACTGGTGACCGGCAACGAGGTCGGCGGCCAAAGAGCGGCACTCGCGAGGCTCCAGCATTCGCTGGCGCAAACGCCCGGGGTCGCGCTGGTGCTGGGCCCGCAGCAGAGCTCGTCGGGCCTGGGGGCCGCGGCCTCGGTATCTCGCACGGGCAACGCCGCCCGGTATTTGCTGTTTCTAAATGAGGATCCGTTTGGCTCGCGGGCGATCTCCGCCGTGCGCGCGCTCGACCAGTCGATGCCGCGTCGGCTGAGCGCCGCGGGCCTGAACAATGCAACGGGGATGGTCGCCGGGGACACCGCCATCTCGGCCGACATCGTCGGTGCTACAACCACCAGCCTTGAGCGCGTGATCCCGGTGATGCTCGCCGCGATCTTCGTCGTGATCGCAATTTATCTGCGGGCGCTGGTCGCGCCGATCTACCTGGTGATCACCAGCGTGTTGGCTGCAGGCGCTGCTCTGGGGCTGACCGCCTATGCGATGCCACACCTGTTCGGGTACGGCCAGACGATGTATTACGTGGTACTCACGGTCGCGGTCATGCTGATCGCGCTGGGCTCGGACTACAACGTGTTCCTGGTCGGGCGGATCTGGCAGCAGACACGCCACGGCACCCTCAGCGAGACGGTGGCCACGGCGGGCGCGCGTGCGTCGCGATCGATCGCGACAGCGGCGTTCGTCCTCGCGCTCTCGTTCGCACTGCTGGCGATCGTGCCGCTGCGCGCGTTCTTCGAGATCGCCTTCGCGATGGCGGTTGGACTTCTGATCGACGCGTTCGTCGTCCGCGCGCTACTCGTACCGGCCCTGCTGGTGGTCGTCGGGCCCCGGAGCGCCTGGCCCGGCAGCGGGCTGCGAAAGATCCCCACGGTCGCGCCGGCAGAATCGGAGCCAGGTGTCAAGACGCCGGGCGCGGCCGGATAGCCGCTCGAGCAGCCCGCCCCTGAAGGTGTAACGAGAGCCCGAATTAAAGCCTAGGGGGTGCAGGCGGTCGACGCTCTGCTGGAAGGCCGCGTGGAGGATCACTGTGACGCCCACTTCCGGGCTCGGCCGGCGCCACGATCTCCCCTCGCTCCGGCGCGTCATTGACGACGGATGCCCTCGAGTCCCGTGTGTCAGGAGGGGCACGTCATCGATATGCCGTCTTAGCTGAGAGCGTCGGCGCAGGCGGCCAAATCGGCGTAGAGCCGTCGTCGCTGTTCGGAGTCGAAGGTGGCGAGCATCCGCTCCTGCACGGCAGCGACCGCCGCGGAGGCGCCGACGAGGCGCTTGGCGCCGGTGTCGGTGAGCGTGAAGTGCTCGTGGCGGCTGGCGCCATCGCTTTGGACAAGGTCGGCGCTTCGCAGCGTGCCTAGGAGCTGGTGCATTGCCTGACGGGAGACGAACGTGCCACGTGCGAGTGTGGCGTTCGTGAGCCCGGGTCTGTGGGCGAGCTGTTCCAGACACGAGTATTGAGGGACGGTCAGATCGTGGTCTCGCAGGGCTGCGTCCATCGCGGTCCGCAGGGCGACCGTGGTGCGTTTGAGCACGTAGCCAACGGCCGTATCGAGATCGACTTGACTCACGTCAACATCTTGACATATCCTGGTCGTCAAGACCTTGACAAGCGAATAGGAGTGTTTCCGATGCCCGTTGGTCCCGACTTCATCTCTCTGCAGGTCCGCGATCTCGACACCGCCGCCGCGTTTTACGAGGACCGTATCGGCCTGCGCCGTGCGCCCGCCTCACCGCCTGGCGCTGTGGTGTTCGCCAGCGAACCGATCCCGTTCGCCGTCCGCGAGCCGCTGCCCGACACCGATCTTGACTCCGGTCAGCCCGGCCTCGGCATCGCCCTCTGGCTCAAGGTCGATGACGCCCAGGCGCTGCATGACCAGCTCGCCGCGCGCGGGGTCACGATCTTGACCGACCCGTTTGACGGCCCGTTCGGTCGCACCTTCGCTCTCCGGGATCCCGACGGGTACGCGGTGACGATCCACGATGCCGCCTAAAATGGCGATCACCTTTCATCCGCTCGGCCAGTTCTCGCTGACGGTGGCGGCCGCGGTTGCCGAAGACTTTCCCGGCACCTCTACCGGGTACGCGTTAGGTGCTACATGCTTCGCCCGAGCCGCGCGATCAGTTCGGGCACACGATTCGGGACATCTCTTCGGTCGAGGAAAGCCCCACGGGCTGGTAATGACGAGGGACGCGAACCGGGCGGCTCGCGCCCCTCATGATGCTTAGATCGTGATCAGCCGATCCCAGTCCAGTTCGACCAGCAGTCGCTGCCGAGGCTGTTGATCCCGGCGGCGCCCTCGAGGATCCCCTGGGCGCCGCTCGGCGCCTCGAAGTCGTCGTTTACGTTGTCGAATTGCCCGAACGCCGTGTCAGGCCCGACATCGCCGAGATCCACAGGCGTATTCGCCGTCGCGACCAGCGAGCCATCGATAACCGAACCCGCCTCGCTCGAGCTGCCGGTAAGCGCGAGGGTGACGTTTCCGCCCGCGTCCTTGGTGCACTTCATCTTGACCGTGAACGGACCGAGCGTGTATAGCGTCACCGTGTTCCCGCTCGCAGTGCCCGATGCCTTGACGATCCCCGGCGTGCCGATCCGGCGGCTACTCGACAGGAACGAGCTCGCGGGCTGGCCATTCAACGTGGTCGCGTCGTTGGCGTGGTTCGCGTTCGTGGCGTTGGTCGCGCTCGTCGCGCGATCCGCGTCCGTGGCGTGGTCTGCATTGGTGGCGTGATCGGCGTTGGTCGCGGCCGGGACCTTGCCCAACTTGCTGAGCTTGACCTGCGTGCCGGTGATCGTGTGTTTGCGCAGCCGGTTGCCCGACAACGTGCCCTTCTTGATGAGCTTGTCACCGCTGACCAGCTTCGTCGCTGCCACGGCGGTTCCCGACGCGGCCAGGACGAGCGCGATAACCGCGATCACCATCGCGCCGGACGGCCTCCGGCCCAAAATCCCTCTCATCTCATACCCCTCTTCTGTTCTGGGACGCCACCAGCAGGCGGCCCTGTTAGAGATGAGACTGGACAATCGACCGGAGGCTGTCAACCGACTGCCAGCCGGATCCCAGCCGCCCTCAAGACATAGAGGCCGCAGGCCGCACCGTTCGCGTCCATTACAGGCGATCGCCGCTCGAGTGCACCCTTCCACGAAGACCCAGGCCCGTCATGAGCCGGCCGAGCGTGGCGAGCGGCTGCTGCTCGAGGTCCGCGGCCTGCCGAAGCGGCAGCCCCCGGGGTCGTGGCCGGTGGGGCGACATACGGCCTATTCATGGTCGGCCGCTCGCCGGCATTTCGTCCGGCCGGAGGATCAGTGGCGTCGAGCGAGGAGCTCTAACCGGTTGCCCCAGGGATCATCGGTAAAGAAACGACGAACGTCCGGCAACTCTTCGTCCCAGCGAACCGGAGCGCCCACGTCGGTCAAGCGTTTCGCGATGGCATGCAGCTCATCGCTGCTGAAGCGCATCGCGGCATGCGCCTTGCGGGCCGCAGCGAATGGTTCTTCGATACCGATGTGCAACTGGGCGTCACCCAGGCTGAACCACACACCTCCGCGCACTCGCAGGGGCTGGGGCTTCTCCAATTCGAGCAGGCCGATCAGAGTCCCGTAAAACCAGCGTGCCTGCGGTTCGCAACCCGGCGGCGCGGCAATCTGCACATGATCCAGGACGGGGTGCGCGACCACGCACCAACCGTACCGCCAGGACCAGCGAAGGCCGCGACCCGTGGATGACCTGACCAGTCAGCCATCCGCTGTCGGGCGAGCCACTCAGGCCGTCCGGTCCTTTCGCGGCGGCGAAGCGCTCGTTTGAGCGCCAGCCGCCGCGACGCTCGCCATGCCGCCCTGCACTTTGAGCTCAAGCCACTGCTTGCAGCGGCGTGCGGACGTCTATTCCAGGTGACACATCGGAGGGCCGTTGGGAGGAACGCAATGCGGCGCTGGATTCGGGTTGATGGCGCCAACCGACGCGGCCGGGGGCACGATGCCTACCAACCCAACGACGATAAGACAGCATGTCACCACTGCTCTGGACAACCGCCGACAAATACGAAGACGCATCTTCGCCTCCTCACTTGATGTAACTTTGTGTTTATTGCCCGAGGGCGCGCGCGTTGCGATCCAATCGCCAAGCCCGCTTACCTCGTCGTGAGCTCGCGCTCGACGCAACAAGCTTTGCCGGCTAGCTCGCACGTCGCGTCGGGGAAATCCCTTAAGCTCATCCCTTCGTCGGAAGCAACCGCGTTTCGCGCTGGTGCTCTGTGGCTGACAGGAAGCTAGCCGTGCTTGGGGGCGGTCTGGGCGAGCGCCTCCTCGAGTGCGCCCTTGCTGCCGGGCTTGCCGGTTATCGCCAGCTCCGCCGACCAAGTGGGGACGCGGCCGACGAGCGCTGCGGCGCGCTTGCGGCCCGCGACCTCGATCGGTGCACGCTGACGAAGCTGAGCGAGCAGCCGGGTGCTGTACTGCTGCGGTGACTCCTCGGGCGCGATCGCGGGTCGATCGAACTCGAAGAACTCGACCCGCACGTGCGGGCGTGCTTTGGGGAACCGCGGGATCGCGACGGTGCCGTTGCATGCAACCCCGACGATCGTCGCCTCCGGCACCGCCCGCGCCATGTAACCGACGCCGCTACGGGCCCGCAGCGCTCGGCCGAGCGAGCGTGTCCCCTCGGGATAGATCCCGATACATGCGCCCTTGCGGAGCTCCTCGATCGCGGGGTCGAGCGCTCCGCTGTCGCCGGACCCACGCTCGATCGGGATCTGGCCCATCCCGGTCAGGACCGCGCCGAGCAACTTGTTCTTCCACATCGAGGACTTCGCCAATGCCCGGATCTGCCGGCGGGGCAACGCCGCGATCCCGGTCGCCACGGTGTCCCAGTAGCTGTCGTGGTCGCCGACGACGAGCAGCGGCCCCTCCAGCGGCAGCAGCTCAAGGCCGGTCACTCGCAAGCGGCCCCACCAAACAATCCCAGGCGTGGAGGCGATCATCACACCGCGATACGCCGGGGTGATGGGCTCGATGCGTTCCGACATCGCCCCCTCAGGCTACCCGGACCGCCGCCACGAAGCTGAGAGTCCAGACACGGCGTTAGGCACCCCGGGCGCCCGCTGGATCGGTGAGCCTAGCCGACGCACGCATTTGGCGGCCTCCCGGATCACGGTTGGACGGCTCACGGTCCCCGCTTGCGGTTAGTCCGCCTTGACCGCGCGGGACCGTTCAACGAGACTCCGGCGCGATGAGGCCTTGGGATCGGCACGATGCTCAGCGCCTCCGACAATGACGAGGACAAGAACCGGCTGTGCCCACCGAACCGCTGCCCAGCAGCATTCAAGACTGGCCGCGCATGATCAGCCGCACGTGGAGGACAGAGGGCCAGTGGTTGAGCGAGCCCGACGTCTCGGCGTGGGTCTCCCAGAGCCGGCTCAACCTGCTCCGAGGGCTGCCCGATCACATCTCCGAGCCCGCAGCGCAGGCGGCGGTCAAGCGCTATCTCACGCACGTCAGCCCGGCAATCGAGTAGCTCCGCCAACTGGACCGATCGACCTCACCCTCCCTCACGGGACCAGGGCGGTCGGCTCAAGACACCGAAGTGCACGCTTAACGAAGGCCTCTCAGGCAATTAGCGGCGATGTATTCCGCTCTGCATCGACACGGGATCGGTGCGACGATTTCATGCTCTGGCCTGCGCAGGCAGGCATGACGAACTCCCGAACACTGCCGTCAAGGTACGGGCGCGCGAGTAGAGACGAGGCCATCCACCACGAGAGGAGCATGCGATGACCCGAAGAGCAGTATCGAGCGACCAGGCCCCTGATGCACTCGGGCCGTATAGCCAGGCGATCGTTGCGGGCGGACTCGTCTTCTGCTCGGGGATGGCCGGGATCGACCCCGCTACTGGGACGATCCCGGAGGGGATCGAAGCCCAGACCGAGCGGGCGCTGCTCAACCTCGGCGCCGTGCTCGCCGCCGCCGGGTCGTCCATGGACGACGTGGTCAAGACAACGATCTTCTACGCCGACGTCGAGGACTTCAGCCGGCTCAACGAGGTCTACGCCCGGTACATGCCCGATCCGCCGCCGGCCCGGTCTGCCCCGGCCCACGTGCGGCTGCCCCGCGGCCTGCTCGTCTCGATCGAAGCGATCGCTGTGCTTCCGGACGCCTCTTGACCGCGGGCGCCGGGACCTAACGGACACGCTCGGCATCGCTTGATGCGAGGGGTCTCATCGTGGCCGGTAACCCCAGGCGGCGACCGTGGCCTGCGACATGAACGCGAGCCGTGGATCCTGACAGAGCGAGATCACCGCGTCGACCTCGGTGGCGGTTACCTGAGCCTGCGCGATTAGCTGCTCGCGCAGCTGGCTCAGCGTCAGCTGCCAAACGATCCCGCCGGGCTGGCCGCCACGCCAGATCGAGAGGCGGCCTTCAGACCCCACTCTCGCCAGCCCTAGGCCTGACAGGGCACGATCCAGACCGCGTCCGCAGAACGGGTCGAACGAATGTTCTTCGGCCAGCACCGTGTGATGAGCGCCGATCACACGCGCGAACACCGCGCGTGTCGCGGGATCAAGTGCTCGGTCAGGCGCGATCGTGTGGAAGTCCATCTCCTCGACCAGCAAGCATCCGCCGGGCTTCAGCGCCGCGAGCATCCTGCGCAGCCCCTCGTCCGGGTCCCCAAGCCACGCAAGCAGTAGCCGTGCGTGGACAAGGTCGAACTCGCGCTCGGGCAAATCATCTGTGAGCAGATCGTGAGTTCGGACCTCAAGGTTCGCCCGCTCCAGCTCCCTCAGAACCGTCGTATCGAGGTCGGTGGCGAGTACCGAGCCGCCAGGAGCAGACCGATCACACAACCAGGCAGCGACCGAGCCACCGCCGGCGCCGACTTCCAGACAGCGCCATCCGGGCCGCACGCCAAGCCTGTCGAGGAGCCGGAACGTACCCTCGTCGAGCAACGCCGCGAGCAGCCGCAGCCGCTCGGCCTGCACTGCCCGCCGGTTCGCGAATGCATACGTCGGTCGAGTCATCGCGAGTCACTCAAAGTTCGAAAGCGTTTCGGGCCATCTAAAAACACGCGGGCACGCAGAAAACCAACCCTCCGGATCCTTCCCGTCGCATCGGGCATACGGGGGGTTCGCCACGCGAGAATCCTATCCCCAGACCTGCGGCGTAGCAGCAGCGCGGTCCAGACGACGACAGTTCGTCAACCGCGGAAGATCGTCGGCGCGGGCAAGCACGGCGCAGACCCGCCGACGCGTTCACGGTCGTCGCTCCGTCGCTTCCCGGTTACGCGTTCAGCGGTCCGCCGCCGCCCACGGGGATGACGGGACGCCAGGTCGCGCGACTCTGGCATGAGCTGATGACCTCAGGCCTCGGATATGACCGTTTCGTCGCGCATGGCAGCGACCTATCCCAAACCACCTCGGCAGCTCGCCGAGCGCTACTACAACGTGACGTCCTGGGCCGAACACGCCACCGGCGGCCACTTCCCCGCCATCGCGGAGCCCGAGCTGCTGGCCCGCACCCTGCGCAACGCATTTCGCCCGATGCGACACCGCGCCTGATCGAAGCAGCAGTCGATGACAGGTCTTGCTTCCCGCACCCGCAAGAGGTGCGGGTGCCTTGTGGCGGGGCGAGTGGCGGCGACGTTGTGGCGCTCGGCCCTCCATTTTGATAGAAGGAGCCGCTCGTGAGCCCTGATCGTTCGCATGCGATGGACCATGTTGTGCTCGTGCTGTTCGAGAACCGTTCGCTGGACAACGTGCTCGGGCACCTCTACAGCCCCGAGGACGGTAAGAACTTCGACGGGGTGATCGGCAAGAACTTGAGCAACCCCATCCCCGAGTGGGCCGAGCACAGCGCCGAGCGAAAGACGGTCCCTTACACGGTCGCCACGGACATGGACGCTCCGAACCCCGACTCGGGCGAGGAGTACTACCACACCAACACGCAGCTGTTCAACATCCTCGACGAGGACAACCGGTTCAAGATTGGCGAGGCGGTCAGCGCGCCGTGGAACGTACCCGAGATCGGGGCGGTACCGACGATGGACGGGTTCGTGACCGACTACATCAGCACGTTCACCGCGGAGGTGGGGCGCCAGCCGACCTATGAGGAATACGCGCAGATCATGACCGGCTACACGCCCGAGCAGGTGCCGGTCCTGAGCGCGATCGCGAAGGGCTTCGGGGTGTTCGACCACTGGTTCTGCGAGGTGCCCTCACAGACGTTCATGAACCGCTCCTTCTGGACCGCTGCGACGTCCTCGGGGTTCGTGATCAACAGCCCGGTGTCGAACTGGACCGAGCACAACACCGCCGAGACGCTGTTCGATCGTCTCGAGGCGCACGGGCGCACCTGGAAGGTGTACGTACACGAACCGATGCCCCTGTCGTTCACGGGCCTGATCCATCTACCGCGTCTCAAGAACCGCCTCGCGACGAACTTCGTGCCCTACTCCGAGTTCGAGCGCGACGCGGTCAACGGCGCCCTGCCCGACTTCAGCCTGATCGAACCGAACATGCTCTCCGGGCACAGCGACTATCACCCTGCTTTCGGCCGGTCGCTGATCCCCGGCGATATGAACATTCCGATGGACCCCCCGTCATCGATCGGCGGCGGCGAGGCGTTCCTGGCCAGCATCTACAACACGATCAGATCGGCCGCGTCCCCGGACGGCTCTAACGCGTACAACACGCTGTTCTTCATCGGCTGGGATGAGCCCGGCGGAACGTATGACCACATTCCCCCAGGATCCGTGCCCCCGCCGGACCCGGGCGCGCCAGCGGGACAACTCGACTTCAAATTCGACCGCTCGGGCTACCGGGTGCCGGCGATCATCGTCTCCCCGTGGGTGGACGAGGGGATCGTGATCAACGATGAGCACCGACATACATCGATGATCGCCACGCTCCGCAAGGCATGGGGTCTCGGCGACCCGTTCACCGGCCGCGACGCAGCCGCCACCACGTTTGATCACCTGCTCTCCCGCGAGACCCCTCGCGATCCCGCGACCTGGCCGGACGTCGAGGCGCTCCCGGTCCCGCAGTTCCACATGGACATGGTGCAGATGGGAAAGGCCCTCAGCGTCCTCGGCAAGACCGCAGGCAGCGGCATCCTCGAGCACGCAAAGCAGTCCGGGCTTGTGATCCCCGCTGAGCTGACCAACCCCGACTCGTCCCCCGCGCAGATCGTCGCGGCCTTACGAAGCATCGCGCTGCAGGTCTTCCCACGCCTTGCCTCTCACACATAGAACGCGATGCAAACCTGGCTCAGCGGGTAAGCGCCCTCGTACGCCCTCGGACTTCGCAATGCGTGATCCGCGCGCAACCTCGCCGCGTCTCCAAGGTGCGATGACAACACGGTGCACCGGCGAAGGCTCAGCCGCATAGCGCGCCCGTGTCGCAGCGTAGGTTGGTCGGTGAGACGCCGAAGCCGGCCATCGGGGGCGTCCGCTGCGCGATCGCTCACCGGACGCGCTGGACATCGGAATCGCTTGGGCTGGTCTTGTCGTTGGTGCGAGCGAGTTCGCGGTAGATAGTGGCGCGGCTGACTGAGAAGAGCTCGGCCAGTTCGGCGATCGTGTGGTCGCCGGCGGCGTGGAGCTTGAGCAGGACCGCGCGCTTGGTCGGGCTGAGTTTGGGAGCTTTGTTTTTGAGGCGGCCTTTGGCGCGCGCGATCGCCATGCCTTCGCGGGTGCGCATCCGCAGCAGGTCGACCTCAAACTCTGCGAAAGTCGCGAGGGTGTTGAAGAAGCACTTACCCATTGGGTCGGTGGGGTCATAGACCGAGCCGCCGAGTGAAAGCCGGACTCCGCGGGCGGCCAGGGAGTCGCCGATCGACCGGGCA
>DATNKY010000678.1:0-2171 GCA_035603155.1 Solirubrobacteraceae bacterium | reverse complement strand
GTTTGCGCCTTCCGCGGCCGTGAATTGGACGAGCTGCTTTTCTCCGGGCAGCATGTCGTAAAGCTCTTGGGACTGACCCGGCCAGAACTGCTCGTCTTCGGGATCAGTGATCAGGACCGGCGTGGTGATGCCTGTGACCTCATCACCCAGCTTGTACTTCATCACTTCCTGATAGAGGTCCCAGCGCGAGTCACTTTCAACCCCATAAGGCTCGCCGCGGAAATGCAAAGTGGCGCGCGTGGACTTGGAGAACCGCTCGGCCCAGCCCATCTCCTGATCAAACGCCTTCTTCTTGCTCTCATCCCCGAGTTGAGCGGTCATGAATCCCGGCAGCTGGGCAGTCCACGTCGTGGAGACGTCCACGACCCCGGGATCGACCACGGCCGCGGCGAACCGATGTTCAAAGGCGAGCGCTCTCGGCACCCAGTAGCCGGCCTGGCTGACACCGATCAGCGCGATCCGGTCCGCGTCGACGTCGGGGCGCGCCACCACCGCATCCACGACCGGCGTCAGCACCGCCTCCCAGTCGTGCCGAAACGAGATCTTCTGCAAAAACAACGCGGCCTGCTGACCCGGGCCGTCAAAGGTCATCCAGTGATATCCGCGCTCGTTGGCCGCGATCCCACCCAGCACGGCCATGCCGGACGTGGCGCCATCGCTGCCGTTGTTCATGACCACCAACGGACGCGTCTCGCCCGGCTTCGCGTCAGGTGCGCGGAAGAAGTAGCCGGGGAGCGTCGTGTCCTCATAGGCGATCTCGATCCGCTCGCCCGGAACCGACGCCAACCCGACCGCTTTGTCCCAGCACGCGCGGTTTCGCAACCAGATCTCCTGCTGTCTGCTCGTTTCCGTTGAGTGGGTAATCAGGTAAAGCCCCGTCGAGTAGTAAGTACCCGCCCGCAGGTACAGCCCGTGAGCAGTGACGCGATGCCCGGCAGCCTCGGCACGCTGAGCAGCAGCCTCAACCGCCTCGGCGGTCGCATACCACTGCGCCACCCACGCGTCGGCGTCGCCGTCCTTGATCCGCCCCGCGGTCGCCTGCACTTCGCCGGCGTCGGCGAAACCGCGGTACACCGCGCCCAACACGACCTCATATCCAAACTCAAAATCCTCGTTCTTGAACCTCGGTCGCGTCATGAACCCGCCCCTTCCTCCCCACATCGACCAGCCGAACCGGCCTTGTTGGCCTGACCGGTCTGAAGATCATGTTTGGACACGCAGTTATTGAAGTAGCGCATCTTATGCGGCGCCACACTGCCCGATCTCCGCACCCGCCTCCGGCCTGCTTCACGATCAGCCAGGCGCCTGGCGGCCGGACTTCGCCAGCCGGTCTGTCAAAATCGGCTTGGTGAGCGTGCGATGAAGGTCCGCTTTGCCGTCGGACCCGGCGGTGGTGCGCAGGATGGCGTGCAGCTCTCGTCGTTTGCTGATGCGTTGGAGGTGAGCGGCTTTGACGGTGTCTGGCTCTCAGACGTGCCGCTCGCGCCGGTCCTTGATCCCCTGCTCGCGTTGGCGTTGATCGCGGGCCGCACCAGTCGCTTGCGACTGGGTGCGAACGTCGTGCCGCTGGGGCGTAACCCGTTCCTGCTCGCGAAAGAGCTCGCGCAGCTCGACCGCCTCTGCGAAGGGCGGCTGCTGCTCAGCTTCGTTCCAGGGCTCGACCATCGCGGCGAGCGCGAGGTTCTGGGCGTCGACGGAGCCGGTCGCGGCGCTGTGCTCGAGGAGGTGCTGGAACTGCTGCGCCGCTGGTGGGACGGTGAGGAGGTCGAGCATGACTCGGCTCGGTGGTCGTTTCCAGCGGTCGCGGCGGCCGCTCGGCCGGTGCAGGAGCCATTGGAGGTGTGGCTGGGCGGGCGCGGCCCGAAGGCGCTAGAGCGGGTCGGGCGGGTCGCTGACGGGTGGCTTGGGGCAGCGGTGACGCCCGAGGAGGCGCGCGTCGCGCGCGAGCGCATCCAACAGTCGGCTGGGAGAGCCGCGCGCGAGGTTGACCCCGAGCACTTTGGTCTCAGCATCCCCTACGCCCGGACGGAGCCGGATCCGGCTCTGCTGCGCAGCGTGCTCGCGCGGCGGCCAGACATCGACCCGCTCGCGCTTGTGCCGGTCGGCTCGCAGGCTCTGCGGGAGTTGATCCTTCGCCACATCGACGCCGGGCTCTCGAAGTTCGTCGTGCG
>DATNKY010000781.1:0-3355 GCA_035603155.1 Solirubrobacteraceae bacterium | reverse complement strand
GCCGACACGGGTGTGGTCGCGACGCTGCCGCTCTCGCTGTCCGTCTGGCCGGAGCGGTAGCTCTGATCGCCGGCGGCGCGAAGTTCGACGCGACCGATCGCCCGGCGCAACAGTTGTCTCAGACCGCTGAGGGTGGCGAGTGCCTGGAGCCCGATGCGCGAGTGAGCGAGAGTCTCGGCCGGGCTAGTTCTGTGCGCTTGGCTGGGTCTTTCCGAAGACCCTGAAAGTGCCGGTGAAAGTGCGCCGCTTACGCTCGAAGAAGGGCGTCGGGTCTTGGTCGGCCTGGCGTCCATCTCGCCTTACGGAGAGGTATTCAACTACCACGCCCCGAGCCAGGTCAGTGTTCACGACCGCATGAGGGCTGTCGGCCAAGGGCCCGACGAGCTGTGGCTCAGACCGCGAGAAGCGAAATCCGTTTCGCTTTGAACCTGGGGCTTCTAAGCGTCGCTCGAGCAGGTCGTGAAGCCTCGGCTCAAGCGACACGAGGTACGCGAACGCGTCGTCGAGAGACATCCGCCCGAGCTGCGCTTCTGCCAAGAATTGCTCGCGCACCGCCGGATCGATCGGACGGACAGAACTGCCATCGACAGCGGCCGTCAACAGCCGATAAGCACGGTCGTCCAGATAACTGATGCGCAGCGCTCCCAGGTAATTGATCCCATCACGCACCAGCTCGCGATCGTGAGGCAAGCGCACGCGGAGCGCGGCGCACGCGGCGTCGTCATCCAAGCCGCTCCCGGCCATCTGCGCGGCGACTTGCACGAGCGCCACCCGCCGTTCCCCACGCTCTATCGCCGCCCGCCCCTCCGGCGTCTGCTGCACATCATCGATCACCTTCGCGACCCGCCTGCCCACCGCTCGCGCGATGAATCCCATCCCACCTAACCCCTCCGATCGATCACAGAGATAGGGCTCTGCTGTCGGATGGTTGTCCTCGCCTTCAGGTCACGCGTCAAAACGAAGCCTAACCCACCTGCATTGAATCATCAGGCAAGGCATCGCCATTGATCGAGCGCATCACTCACCGCGCCCCCAGACCACGCTTCTGCTGCGGTGCCCGAGCGGCCAGAGCGCCGACGCTTCTGCTGTTGCCGTCGCGGATGCCAGAGGAGAAGTCCGAGTCGGGCGCCCAGGAGCCGATCAGGATGCCGGTGGTTCGTGAGAAGGGAGCAGTCTCGGCTCGTCGGCGATCACCTCGATCGACACCGCCCCTATTAGCCCGTTTCAGCCATCACGATCCGAGCGGAGACTTCCGTATTCGCGCGGTCCGGTAACGGCGGATGAGGGCGACAGGTCGATGCGGGCTGCGGTTTCAGGGAGCGGACTTGGATGACTTCTCGGCGCCCAATTCGCGCAGCCAGGTCACGAGCGCCTCGCGTCCGGTGTCGAGGCTGTCGGCGGCGTCCAAGGGCGTGCTGCCGCTATCGCACCAGGAAGGGGTGCCGTTGAGCTCGGCGCCAAGCGACAGCAGATATTCGGCCATCCGTCGCTGACCGCCGTGGCAGGCCGCCCAGAGCGCGTCGGTGAGCTCCTGGAGTGACGGCGGCGAGGCGGCTCGAAGCTCGTCGACCCGTGAGAACATCCCGAGCGCGGCGGCGTCCCCGAGCCCCTCTACTCGCGCGCCGCGCTCGACGAGCAAGCGCGCCACCTGCCAGCAGCCATATCCGATCGCGTTATCGAGCGGCGTACCGCCGCCGATCGATGCGCCGGGGACCTCGAGGTCGGCGCCGCCGTCGATCAGCGCTCGCGCCACCTCAACGTCGTCGCTGCTCGCGGCCCAGTGCAGCGGCGTCTCGGCGTGCCAGCTACCTTCGACCGCGACGTTCGGATCGCCACCCGCGTCGATGAGGGCCGTGACGATCGCTGGCCCGTTGGGGAAGTACCCCGGCCAACTGGTTGCAGCGTGCAGCGGCGTGCCAAAGCCACCGTTGCCGTCGAACAGGCGTGCCGACGCGAGACCGGGATGCTCTCGCAGCAAGACCGCGAGCGTCTCGACCGAACCAGCACGAATCGCCTCCGCTAGCTCCTGCGCGAGCGGATCACCCTTCGACAACCTGAGGTCTTGATCCGTGATGGGCTCAGTGTCGCATCCGCGTGAACTCGACACTCAGCGTTCGAGGTCGGTGCCTTCCCAGTTGATCGACAAGGGACAGTCTCGCCGCGATCTAGCCGCGAGGCCCTTCTTTCGCTGGTCGCCGCTAGCCCACGCCTCCGATAGCAAGGCTTCCCTTGGTCATGGCGCCTGGTCGACCAGTCGAGACACCTTCCACGCTGAGAAGACCCGGTCGTGGCCAAACTTGCGGGCGTCGCCGTCCTTGACGAGAAAGCTGCCGGCCACCGTCACGGGCTCTCCGCCGCGTGCCACCGCCGCACCCTGTTGGTCGATGACCTCGAGGGAGTCAAAAATGTGCCCGGAAGTTTGCTGGCCACATGACGAGCGTCAGTTGACTATTGGTGTCCGCCAGCCACGTGCGGACCGCTCCGTCGACGATGGCACCGGTGAGAACGCCACCGCCTTGCGCGAGGAGCCCGATCGTGTCGGCGGAGAGTTCTGGCCCGCGGGGCTCTAAACCAAAGATGGGCCGGGCGCTCTGTCTGGCCATCGGTCCACTCATCCGGGCGATCGTTACGTCGCGTCGCGTCGCGCCGTCCGAGCCGTTGCCCGGGTCGGTGCACGCGTCCTGCCGGGATCCAAGCCACGGGTCCCGCCCTTGCGTGAAGATCGTGTGCCTGCCTCTGTCGCCTGATGACGAGCAGGTGCCGTGGATCTTCGAGTTGCACCCGCGGAATCCCGCGTCTTCGGGTCGTCATCGGCCTGCTCGCGCGGAGCGATGGGACCTTAGTGGGCGCAATCATCGACGGTGCAGTCTCGACGTGGCTGGTGGATCCAGGCGGTCGGCTGCTGCTAGTGACGGAGCCGACCGCGATCGCTGTCTCTCCGGATGCCGCCGGTGTTCCCGACGAGGCTCGATCATGCCGGTCCCATTCGTGCGCACAGAGGGATTAAACTGTTCAACGGTGGGGGCATCGCCAAGAGCGTGAAATTGACGTGGCGCAGCGCTGCAGCGATCGCCGTCGCGGTCATTCTCGTCGCCTTCGCAATCGAAATATTTCTCGTCCCCTCGGTCTCCCCACAGACAGCGGAGCACGCCCTGCTGAGTCCGCCGTTTAGCTTCGCCGGAGAACACGGGCAACCGATCGCTCGGTGTCACCGCACCGGACTGTTCAGCTTGGGGAGCGACGACCAATGCACGCTGACGTTCGCCTCGGGCGACGTGTATCGCTGCACTGTCTCGCCGCCGCAGGATCAGGCAGGCATCGACTCAAGCTGCGCTGTGCACCCGGTTCGCCGGCG
>DATNKY010000410.1:0-2862 GCA_035603155.1 Solirubrobacteraceae bacterium | reverse complement strand
CAGTCGCGCGTCGATCTCCACCAACTCCAGCGCGGCGCCCTCACACGCGGTGCTGCGCGCCACGATCTCGAAGTAGAACTCGAGCGACGACGGCACGACCTGCCGCAGCCGACCGACGCGCACGTTGACGACCGTCACCCGACGGCCGTCGCAGTGTTTGAGCGCCGTGTTCAGGATCGCGCTCGCGACCGACAGCTCATGCATCGATACCGTCGCTCTGCGCCTGCAGCTCGGCAACCGTCTCGAGCACGACGTCCGCCGCCCTGGCGAGCGCGCCGTTGACCGAGTCCGAGAGGCCGAAGCCGACGTCGTCGACGACCTCGGGCTCGCAGGCGACCACGAACACGCGCCCGGGCCACCCGCCGACGGCCTTGACGAACCGCAGCACCGTCTGCGGGTCCATTCCGTGCGGGTCGAGCATCTGCCCGTCCTCGATCTTGCCCTCGACATCCTCGGCGTCGGCCTCCATCACGTACAGCGTCCCGGGCGGCTCGCCCTGACGGCTGACGTCGATCAGGATCAGCGCGTCGTAGCCGCGCATCACCTCGTAGGCGAGGTCGAGGCCGCCGCTGCCAAAGTCGATCACGTGGACGCCGGCGGGAAGCTCGCGATCCGACAGCAGCTTCGCGACCTCGCCGCCGAAGCCGTCGTCACGCAGCCACGCGTTGCCGATCCCGGCGACGAGGATCTGCTTGGTCCGTTCCGCGGTCTGGCTCACAGTGGCTCCACCTCATTCGCGAAGAAGAACAGATACCGGCCCGTCTCCCGCATCAGCTCCTGGCCCGGGTCATCGTCGACGGTCACCCCGAGGTAGACGCGGTCGTCATAGTCGAGGTAGATGCGCTCGATCGTCGCCTGGCGCCCGTCGAGCATCCGGTCGTAGACGTCTCGGTCGGTCCCGGGGCGGAGCATCAGCTTGGCACCGCGCACGAACGTGACGCCGTCGACCGTCACGGTCTGCTCGCCTGGCGCGTCGTCCGCACCGGCAGGCTCCGCGGCGACCGCGGCGCCGACGCTCTGCAGACCGCCGTGCAGACCGATGATCTGCTCCGGCGTCACGGCCAGCGCGCGCTCGAGCATCTCGCGCACGGCCGGGTCCTGACCGGCGGCCTGCTCGCGCTCGGAATCGGTCAGCGCGTGAACGTGCAGGACCAGCGCTTCCTCGATCTCGGTGTTGTCGAACAGGTTGCCGTGGCTCGCCGGCGAGACCTGCGGATGGTCGGGGAGGACGATCGCGGCGCCGAGCACCACGTCGTCGTCGGCGCTCGCGAGCACCGGCCAGATGTTGACGTTCTCGCGCCCGGCCTCGAGCGGCGAGGTGAACCGCCCGGCGGAGAGCTCGAGCACGATGTGGGTCGAGATCAACGAGCTCGTCAGCGCCTGGCGCCGGTCCAGACCGGATGCGACGGCGGCCGTGTTGTGGACGCACGAGCGCACGAGCAGCCGGCCGTCGGCGAGCCACTCCGAGCGCAGCGTGAACCGCCCGCCGTCGAACTCGACGCTCGTCCGCTCGCCGGGAGTCGCCGGACCCAGGTGCACGCGCTGCTCGCGCGCCTGGTGGCGCTCGCCGCTCGGCGCCAGGTAGCGAAGTGTGGCCGATAGCCGCGCGTCGGGCTCTGCGACGGCGACGCATTCGAGCCTCGCGTGATCGAGCGCGCCCTCGCACTCGGCCGCGTAAACGGGCGGATAGACGATCCCGAACGGCGTCGGGGTCGCGTTCTTCGTCGCGCCCGGGGTGTACGGGTACAGCGCGTACCCCTCGTAAAGCAGCGACGAGACCAGTGCCTCGAGCCGTTCACTCATCGCGCTCACCGGTGATCTCGAGCAGTTCGGCGATGCAGGCGTCGAAACTCGGCAATCCGCGGCGGCCGCGGCGGTCATTGAGCGTTTCGAGCGTCCGCTCGTCGAGCCTGACCCAGCCGCCGCCCGGGTAGTGCTCGGCGATCATCGCGCGCCAGGCGGCGACCGGGAACTTGTATTGGGCGGTGCAGCTCCACGGCACCGGCACGACCTGGAGCCGATCGTCGGTGCCGTAGAAGAACACGTTGCCGTTGAAATGGAAGCTGAGCGGGATCTCCCCGTCGCGGACCGCGTAGAAGTACTTGGCCGCCGCGACCTCGAGGTCGTAAGTGCAGGGCACCTCGATCCCGAAAGGCGTCGCGCCGGTGAAGCCGGGCACGGCGGCCGACACGCGCGCCCAGGCGAGCCCCGAAGTCGCGGGCGCCCAGCTTGCCGGAGGGCCGAACAGCTCCGCCAGCCGGGCCCGTGTGTCGGGGTCGTAGCCGCGCTTGGCGGGATCGATCATCACCTGCGCGGTCAGCGCGATCGACTGAATCCGGTGTCCGCTGCGGTCGTCGGCCGAGGCCGAGAACAGCATCGTCGGCACGGCCGCGAACGCGATGTGCGCCGCGCCCGTGATCGCGAACTCGGGCTCGGGCGCGAGCAGCGGCGGGTGTTGGGGTTCCGCGTGCGCGCTCACCCGACCGTCTCCGGGGCGCCGGTCGAGCGCGCGCGGATCGCGGCGAAGAACTGGGGCACGGCCTCCTCGATCGCACCGCCGCCCGAGATCCCCTCCCACCGCGACTTGATCAGGCCGACGAGCGCGTAGCACTGGTCGATCGGCAGGACCACATACTGGGCCGGCTCGGTCAGCCGATTGACGACCAGCGCCTCGGAGTCGGGATCGAGCTGCTCGAGGGCCGGATTGGCCTGAACGAGCGGCTCCCATGCCTCGAGCGTCAGCTCGGACTCGGTCGCTCCGGCAGGGCTCGGGTAGAAGGCGACGACCGAGTCGGTGACCGTGCTGCGCATGAAGAACGCGAGCCCGATCGGGATCTGAAAGCCCGCCCAGACCTCGTCGGC
>DATNKY010000258.1:0-4711 GCA_035603155.1 Solirubrobacteraceae bacterium | reverse complement strand
CCTGGTTGTCTGCCTGGGTCGCTGGACTCGGCATATGGGGGGTAAATCGGCCCTGGTTGTCTGCCTGGGTCGCTGGACTCGGCATATCGGGGGTAAATCGGCCCCGGTTGTCTGCCTGGGTCGCTGGACTCGGCATATCGGGGGTAAATCGGCCCCCGGGGTCGAGAGCGACCGTGCTCAGAGCCGAGGCTCAGCCGCCACGCTCGCGCCCCGGAGCGGCCATGCCCGCTACACGCCGGATGCCGCCGGCCCGGAGCGGCCATCCCCGCTACACGCCGGATGCAGCCGCGACGGCGGCCTGACCGTACGAGATGCCGCCGTCGTTGGGCGGCAGACGCTCGGGCGTCAGAACCCGCAGTCCCGCGCGCTGCAGTCCGGCGGCGACGCCCTCGAGCAGGAGTCGGTTCTGGAACACGCCGCCGCTGAGCACGGCCGTGTCGAGGCCGCGCTCGGCCGCGAGCCCCGTGACCGCTGCGACCGTCGCGCGGGCGACCGCGTCGTGGAAGCGCGCTGCGACCACGCGTGGGGCGAGCCCCAGGACGAGGTCTGAGTAGATCGCCCTGATCGCCGCTCGCGGGTCGAGGACCCAGCCGTCGCCGACCTCGAGCTCATAGGTCCCGCAGGCCCCCGCCGCCGAGGCCGCGGCCTCGAGCCCGACCGCCGCCTGGCCCTCGTAGCTCACCTCGGCGGCGATCCCGCACAGCGCCCCGACCGCGTCGAACAGCCTCCCGATGCTCGACGTCAGCGGCGACACCGCCGGGCTGGCGGCGATCTGCGCCATCGCGTCCCAGCGGGCGGGTTCGACGAGCCGTCGCAGCGCCGGCGATCGGGGCTGCGGTTCACCGAACGCCTCCAGGAGCCACGCGAACGCCATCCGCCATGGCTGACGGATCGCCGCGGCCGAGCCGGGCATCCGGACCGGCCACAGCCATCCGGCACGCTCGAACCGGGCCACGCCGCCGACCAGCAGCTCGCCTCCCCAGACGCTGCCATCGGTCCCGTATCCGGTGCCGTCGAAGATCGCGCCGACCGCATCTGACTCCCACATGCCGTGCTCGGCGAGGCACGCGGCCAGGTGGGCATGGTGGTGCTGAACGCCGACGTGTCTCACCCCATCACGCGCCAGCGCGTACGTCGTCGAGAGGTAGTCGGGATGCAGGTCATGGGCCACGACCTCGGGAGCGACGGCGAACAGCCGCTCGAAGTGCGTGATCCCGTCGCGGAATGCCTCGTGCGTCGCCACGTGCTCGAGGTCGCCGACATGGTGCGAGACCCACGCGCGGGGCCCCTTGGCGACGCAGAAGGTGCTCTTCTGCTCGGCGCCACAAGCCAGGAGGCCGCGCTCGATCGCCGGCGCGAGCTCGAACGGCGCGGGCGTATAGCCCCGCGAACGCCGCAGCGGCAGGGGCCGCCGCCGACCGGCTCCGGCGCTCACGACGCGTAGGACCGAGTCATCGGTCCGCGTCTCGATCTCACGGTCGTGGGTCAAGAACAGGTCGGCGATTGGGGCCAGCCGCGCGAGCGCGTCATCGTCTCGGAACGCGATCGGCTCGTCCGAGACGTTGCCGCTCGTCATCACCAAAGCCCCGGCGCCGAAATCTGACAGCAGCAGGTGGTGCAGCGGCGTGTAAGGGAGCATCAATCCCAGCTCGGGCGTGCCCGGGGCGACGGCCGCCGCCACCGGGCTGTCCGTGACCCGCGGCGCGAGCACGATCGGCCGCTGGACAGATTCGATCAGCTGGCGTTCCTCGAGCCCGAGCTCGACGAACGCGCCTGCGGCGTCGGCGTCGGCGACCATGAGGGCGAACGGCTTGTCCTCGCGGTGCTTGCGGCGGCGCAGCGCCGCGACGGCACGGTCGTCGGTCGCATCGCAGGCGAGATGAAAGCCGCCGAGGCCCTTGACCGCGATCACGAACCCCTCGCGCAGGCGTGCTGCGGCGAAGGCGATCGTGTCGGCGGTCACCAGTCTCTCGCCGTATCGGTCATGGAGTGCGAGGGCCGGGCCGCATCGCGGACAGGCGTTGGGCTGCGCGTGGAAGCGGCGGTCACCGGGATCTTCGTACTCGCGGCGGCAGTCGGCGCACATCGCAAACGGCGCCATCGTGGTCTGCGGGCGGTCATACGGGACCCCGCGCACGATCGTGAACCGGGGCCCACAGTTGGTGCAGTTGATGAACGCGTAGCGGAAGCGGCGGTCAGACGGCGAGAACAGCTCGGCCAGACAATCGGCGCAGGTCGCCGAGTCGGGCGCGACTGGCGCCTCGGGCGAGCCCGAGCGCCGGCTCTCGACGATCGCGAACCCGCGTTCGCCGTGAGCGGCGACGGGTTCGCACGCGACCGACTCGATCACCGCGAGCGGCGGCGTCTGCACCGTCAGCCGCCGCAGGAAGCGATCGACCGCGTCCCCGCCGCCCTCGACCTCGAGCACGACCCCGCGCTCGTCGTTGAGCACGTGGCCGGAGAGGCCCTCCTCGGTCGCGAGCCGGTAGACGAACGGCCGGAAGCCGACCCCCTGCACGGTGCCCTCGATCCGGACCCTGGTCCTGACGCGGGTGGCGGTCGCGGTCATTGTGCGATCACATCGCGAGCGGACGCGTTGCGGTGCTGGTCACCGAGCGATCGCCACGTGGTCAGGGCGCTCACCCCAGCTCGACGAGCTCTCTGAGGACGTGGTAGGCGGTCGCCTGCGCCTCCTGGATGCGCGGGATGTGCTGCGAGGGGGTGACCACGATGTGGTCGGCGAGCTGCTCCGCCGCGACCCGTCCCCCGTCGTAGCCGACCAGTGCGATCGTCACCAGCTGACGCCGTCGCGCCTCGGCGAGCGCATCGAGCACGCTCAATGAATTGCCGCTCGTCGAGAGCGCGAGCAGCACGTCGCCGGCTCGGCCATGTGCGATCACCTGGCGGGCGAAGATCGCCTCGGTGCCGATGTCATTGGCGATCGCGGTGATGATCGCTGTGTCCGCCACGAGATCGATCGCGCGGCGTGACGGCCAGCCGAACTGGGCCGGTGGGGCGACGAAGTCGGCCACCACATCGGCGGCATCGGTCGCCGAGCCGCCGTTCCCGAGCGCGAGCAGGCGCCCGCCGTCGTTTAGCCGGTCGCGCGTCGCGGCCGCGGCGTCGGCGAGCACCGAGGTCGCGCCGTGCAAGGTCGCCACCCTGAGCTCGTGCACCTCGTCGGCCTTCATCAGCACCGAGGCGCGCACATCGGCCAGGACCGCGTCGAGATCGTCCTCGCGCTCGGCGAGGAACGGGTACAGAAAGCTTGACGCGCCGGCATCGTGCGAGCGGCGCTCGGTGCGACCCTCGAGCAGGCCACGATGCTCGAAGAACACGTGCACGAGTTCCCAGAGCACGTGGTAAGTCGTCTCCACGAGCTCCTGGCGCACGAACTCGTTCAAGCTCGGGGGCTCGAGCACGAATTCCGCTCCGAGCTCTGAGAACGCGATCGTCAGGCAGCCGTGCGCCCGAGCGGTCGCCACGCCGTCCCGCAGCTGAGAACCCTCCGACGGCTCGCCGAACGCGATCACGATGTCATCGGGCTCGACGGTCAGCTCGAGCTCCCGAACGAGGGCGCCCGACTCGCCGGCGAGCCCGAGCGCCGGGAGCGCGCGCTTTCCGACGATCACCGGATGGACGAACTCGACGGCCACATGGCGCACGTCCGAACGGGCGGCGGGGGAGAGGCCCGCGGCGATCAGACGCCCACCGCGGGCGAACCGCTCGGCCATCCGATGACAGAGGCGCGCGATCCGCTCTGACTCGGAGCCGAAGAATGCCGTCCCCGCCGCGCGGCGCTGCTCCAGGCGATCCTCGAGCAGCTCCCGCGTCCCGCTCGCAGATCGCAGCGAGCTCATGCGATCGCCCGCACCCGCCTGTGCGCCAGCTCCGCCAGCCACTCGCGCAGCTCGTCGACGCCCAAACCCGTCTTGGCGCTGCACTGGATCGTCCGCACGCCCGGGTTGACCGCGTCGATGTTGTAGAGCAGCTTGTCGAGGTCTACCTCGAGGTGGGGGAGGAGGTCGAGCTTGTTGATCACGACCAGCTCACACGCCCGGAACATCAGCGGGTACTTGAGCGGCTTGTCCTCGCCCTCGGTCAGCGAGCAGACCATCGCCCGCGCGTCCTCTCCGATCCTGAACTCGGCTGGGCAGACGAGGTTGCCGACGTTCTCGACGATCAGCATGTCGAGCTGATCGAGCGGGATCTGATCGAGCGCCGAGCGCACCATGTTGGCGTCGAGGTGACACTCGCCGCCGAATCCGTTGCCGGTGTTGAGCTGGGTCACCGGGATGTGCAGGGTCGCCAGCCGATCGGCGTCGATCGAGCCCTGGACGTCGCCCTCGAGTACGCCGACCCGGATCTGCTCCAGCGGCTCGCCGATCGCGCGCTCGAGCAGCGTCGTCTTGCCCGCGCCCGGCGCGCTCATCAGGTTCAGGACCGTGACGCCGTGACGGTCGAAGTCATCGCGGTTGGCGCGGGCGATCGTATTGTTCGCATCCAGCGCGTCCTCGACGACCCTCACCTTGGTGCGGTGCATGCGGCCTCCTGTTGCTTGACTTCGATGTAGTCGATCTCGAGCTCCTCGCCGGCCGACACCTCGACGTTCGCCGATCCGCAGTCCGGGCACCTGAAGGCAGGGATCTCCGGCGACCACGCGCGCTCGCAATCGTTGCACTGCAGTCGCGCGTCGATCTCCACCAACTCC
>DATNKY010000759.1:0-2754 GCA_035603155.1 Solirubrobacteraceae bacterium | reverse complement strand
CGTTGATTTAGAGCGCACGTGGAAGACAAACACAAAGCCGCGAAATCGAAATACACCGCCGATCGACAGATCCCGGGAGCGTTCGAGGGCGAGACCGTCTCGCGGCGGCGTTTCATGGTCCTCTCCGCCAACGGAGCCGGGGCCGTCGCCGCGATGGCGTTCACGCTGCCCGCACTCGGGTTCGCGCTCGGCCCGGTGTTCAGCCGAGAGCCGTTCAGTTGGCAGGACGTCGGGCCACCAAGCGATTTCGTCGAAACCACCTACGCCACCCGCGTGATCCAGATCGTCCAGGGGATCGGCGAGGCCGGCAACACGATTGCGTACGTTCGCAAGCGCAACCCGGGGATTGATACCGAGCCCGAGGACCAGTTCAACCACTTCGTGGCGCTCTCTGACCGCTGCATGCACCTCGGCTGTCCGGTGCGGTACGTGGCGGCCGCCGAGCGCTTCATCTGCCCCTGCCACGGCGGCGTCTACGACTTCCGCGGGATGGTCGCCGGTGGGCCGCCGGTGCGGCCGCTCGACCGCTTCTACACGCGCCTGAACCCGAACACAGGTCTGGTCGAGCTGGGGCCGCGCTACTCGGTCAACTCCGAGCTGCACCGCTTCTCGCCGCGTGACCCGGGCGAGCCGCTCGACGGCATCGGCCAGTATCTGTACCCGGCGCAATTCGACACCTCGAAGCTCCCGAACCACCCCTGATGCCCAAGCTTCCCTCCCCACCCAAGATCCTGACGCCGGTGAAGCGCCCCGGCGAGAACGGCAACGGCAACGGCAACGGCACCGGCACGCTGACGCCCGGCCAGGCGACCGTCGAGGCTGGCCTAACCGTCGTTGACTGGGTCGACGAGCGCACCTCGCTGTCGGGCGGCGTGCGCTGGCTGCTGTTCCGCAAGGTCCCGCGCGGGATCAACTGGGCGTACACGTTGGGGTCAGCGACCCTGTTCGCCTTCCTCAGTCAGGCCGTGACCGGAGTCTTTCTGGCGATGTTCTACCGCCCGGATGCGTACGGCGGCGCGTACGAGTCGATCCGCTACATCACCGATGACGCGTTCCTCGGCCAGCTGGTCCGGGCGATGCACAAATGGGGCGCCTCGGTGATGATCATCCTGATCTTCCTCCACATGGCGCGCGTGTTCTTTTTCGGCGCCTACAAGTACCCGCGCGAGCTGACGTGGGTGATCGGCGTCGTGCTGTTGATCCTGACGCTGATGATGGGTTTCACCGGCTACCTGCTGCCGTTCGACCAGCGGTCCTATTGGGCCTCGGTGGTCGGGGTGAACATCAACTCGGGCGGGCCCTTCATCGGCCCCTACCTGTCTGACTTCCTACGCGCCGGGCCCCAGTTCGGGGCGACGACGCTGTCGCGCTTCTACGCGATCCACATGTTGCTGATCCCTGGGCTGATCGCCGCGCTGATCGGCGCCCACCTGTACCTGATCACCAAGCTCGGCATTTCGGCCCCGCCGTGGATCAAGGCCGAGGAAGAGCCCGAGTTGCGCGAGTCGCAGGTATGACCGGGCTCGAGGGCGGGGTGAACCGCGCGTGAACCAAGCCGAGAAGGAGGAGTACCTTCGCGAGTACTCGATCCTGAAGAACGAGGGCAAGCCGTTCTTCCCGTACGCGGTCACGAAGGACGCGGTGATGGCGTGCATCGTGATGTTCGTGATCATCTTCCTGGCGGCGATGTTCGGCGCGGAGATGGGCCCCAAGGTCAACCCGACCACGACCACCTACGTGCCCCGCCCGGATTGGTACTTCTTCTTCCTGTTCGAGGTCCTGCGGGTGATGAAGAACGTGCCCAAGTTCACGCCGATGGCGACGATCGGCGTGCCGACGATCTGCATGATCCTGCTGTTCCTGCTGCCGTTCTACGACCGCAGCCCCGAGCGGCGGATCGAGCGCCGGCCGGTCGCGCTGGTGGCGGCACTCGCGACGATCTTCGCGATGGCCTACCTGACCTACTCGGGCGCCAACACCGGCTCTCCGAACTCGGTCGACATGGCGCCGCCGGCGAATCTGACCGCATCCCAGAAGGCGACGTTCAGGGCCGGAGCCAACGTGGTCGGGCAGTCCGGCTGTCTTGCGTGTCACGTACTCGGCTCCAACGGCAACAACGGACCCGGGCCGCCGCTGACCCACATCGGCTCGATCCTGCGCCCGCAGGCGATCGCGTCGACGCTGCGCAACCCGACGGCGCCGATGCCGTCGTTCGCGAGCCTCGCAAAGCAGTACCCGCAAAAGTTCAACAACCTCGTCAACTTCCTGGCCGAGCTGCAGTAGGGCCGGCGGCGACCTGGGGATGACGGCGAGCGCACCTTCGCCCGGAGGCGTCATGCAGGCCGCCCCGGGGACTCTCGCCGAGCCCCAGGTGCGCGAGATGTTTGACCGGATCTCGGGCGTCTACGACCTGATGAACGGGGTCATGACCGCCGGGCTGCACCACCAGTGGCGCCGGCGCGCAGCCGATCTGGCGGGGGTCGGGCCGGGCGGCCGGGTGCTCGACGTGGCCACCGGCACCGGGGACCTCGCGCTCGAGCTAGCCCAGCGCGTCGCCCCGGGAGGCACCGTCGTCGGCGCCGACTTCTCCGAGCGGATGCTGGAGCTCGCGCGTGCGAAGGCAGCGACCGCCGCGCCACGCGAGGTGCAGTTGCGGTTCGAGCCCGCCAACGCGCTCGAGCTGCCCTACGGCGATGACGAGTTCGATGCGGCGACGGTAGGCTTCGGAGCGCGCAACTTCTCGGATCTGAGGCG
>DATNKY010000755.1:0-7184 GCA_035603155.1 Solirubrobacteraceae bacterium | reverse complement strand
GGCCGCCCGTCACCGGGAAACCGGCCCGGGGAGGGGGAGGAGGTCGCGCGCCTGGCTTCTGGCGATCCGCTCGTTCGCTACTCGTCCGCGATCGCGCTGCGGGGAGCGACCGGCGATGTCGGCGCGCTCTCGCTGTGGGCTGGTCAGAGCGTTGGGGTGGTGAAGCGGCGACAACCTGCGGCCGAGATCGTCGCCGAGCTGACCTCGCGTCTGTAGCCGTTCAGGTCGCCGTCGACTCGGTGGCCGACGCCACCTCGTGCGAGGCGCCGTCGCGGCCGAGGACAAACGCCTCGAGCCAGCGATCGAACAGCGTGTAAGCCTGGTTCAGGGCCGGCCCCGAGGCCTCGGCGCCCTGCTGGTCGAGCTGCTCGACGGTCGCTCCGCTCAGGTGGAGCTTCGGGTCGGAGCTCGCCCACTGGTGCACGAGCTCGGCGTCGGCCTCGGCGTGGAACTGGAGGCCGAGGTGACGTCCCTGACAAAAGGCCGCCGTCCCGACCGGGCTGCGAGCGAGCTCGCGCGCCCCGGCCGGCGGCACGATCCGGTCAAAGTGGTACTGGACCCAGCGGCCGCTCGGGATCAGGGGATCGAGTACGTCGAGCGCGATCCAGCCCACCTCGGGCCTGTCGAGCGTCTGCACGCCGCCGCCGAGCGCGACCGACAGCGCCTGGCCGCCGAAGCACAGGCCGAGGACTGGGACGTCGGCCGCGATCGCGTCGCGCAGCATCGCAATCTCGTCAGGCACCCAACCGTCGGTGCGCGCTGCCGAGCTCTCGGAGCCCAGGGTCGCGACGAACGAGAACTCGCGCGGGTCGGGCGGCGGCTGCTCCCACATCGGATGGACCTCGAACGGCAGCTCGCGATCGCGCAGCCAGTCACCAAGCCGCCGGGGCGGACCGTCGAGGCCGTGCTGGAGGATCACGCCGGGTTTGGAGAGCATCGACCGCAGACTCTAACCATCCCGCGATCAGGGGCCCGATTATCATCGGAGCCAGGATGCCGAGGCCCCTTTCCTCACCATTGCAGACATGAGCGTCGAGACCGGCAGCAGGGGCGGTGCGCGCGTCGAGGTGCAGGGCGTCAGCATCCCGACCGACCACTACATCGATGGGTCGCGGGTCGCGTCAGCCGAGCGATTCGAGGTCCGAAGCCCGATCGATTGGGACGGTTGGGAGCTCGCCGAGATGGCCGCCGGCACCGCCTCCGAGGTCGACGAGGCGGTCGCCGCCGCCCGCCGGGCCTTCCCCCAGTGGGCGGCACTCGGCACGGACGGTCGCCACGAGGTCCTGACGCGGCTCGCTGACGCGATCGACGCTGCCGTCCCGGACCTCGCCCAGGTCGAGTGCGTCGACAACGGGTCACTGCGCGAGGCGATGCGCCTGCGGGTGCTCCCCCGCGCGGCCAACAACATCCGTTTCTTCGCCGACTTCGCGCGCGAGCGGCTGGACGACCCGCCGCGGCTGCTGCACGGCGGCGAGCGCAACCGGGTCCGGTATGACCCGGCCGGCGTCGTCGCGGTCTCGACGCCCTGGAACGCGCCGTTCATGCTCGCGACCTGGCGGGTCGGGCCGGCGCTGGCGGCCGGAAACACGGTCGTCCTCAAGCCGCCGGAGTGGGCTCCACTGACCTGCTCGCTACTCGGCGACCTCGCCGACCAGGCGGGTGTGCCGGCCGGGGTGCTGAACATCGTGCACGGCACGGGCGCGAGCGCGGGAGCGCCGCTCACCGGCCATCCCGACGTCGACCGGGTCGCGTTCACGGGCTCGCCGACGACCGCGCGCACCGTCTACGGCGACGCCGCCGGACACCTGACGCCGGTCTCGTTCGAGCTCGGTGGCAAATCGCCGTTCATCGTCTTCGAGGACGCGAACCTGGACGCCGCCGCGGCCACGGCCGCCTACCAGTTCGACAACTCCGGGCAGGTGTGCCTGGCCGGGACGCGACTGCTCGTCCAGGCTTCGATCCTCGATGACTTTCTCGCGCGCTTCACCGCCCGGTCGCAGGAGATCCGGGTCGGCGATCCTCGAGACGCGGCCACGACGTACGGGCCCCTGATCCACCCGGTTGCGCTCGAGCGCGTGACCGGACACGTCGAGCGCGCGCTCGCCGACGGCGCGCGGCTGGTCTTCGGCGGGCGATCGCTCGGCGGGCTCTACTACGCACCGACGCTGTTCACCGACATCCCGTCGGGCGCCGAGATCCTCGACCACGAGGTGTTCGGCCCGGTCCTGACGCTGCAGACGTTCAGCGACGAGGCGGAGGCGATCGAGCTCGCCAACGAGACCTCGTACGGACTCGCGGCGACGATCTTCACCGGCTCCGACAGCCGCTCGGATCGGGTCAGCGCGGCGGTCGTCGCCGGCACCGTGTGGGTCAACTGCTTCTACGTTCGCGACCTCGAGACGCCGTTCGGGGGCGCACGGGAGTCGGGCATCGGCCGCGAGGGCGGACGTCACTCGTTCGACTTCTACTGCGACGTGAAGACCGTCTGCGAGCGCACCTCGGCGTTCACCGCGAGCTGAGCTTCACGAACCGAGGCGACCCGAGAGGGGCGGCGGCGCTCACCGCGCGGTGAGCTTCACCAGCCGTCGGCACAGGTCACCCACCTCGGCCGCATCATCGGTGAACTGCGACGGCTTGAAGCAGATCGTGGTGTAGCCGGCCTCGAGCTGAGCCGGGATCGCCTCGGCGGCGAGGTCAAGGTCCGCCGCACCGCCGCCGGGGGCGAGATCGCCGCGGATGCCGCCGACGATCTCGAGCTCGGACACGTCACGGCCGGCGTCCCGCATCGCCTCGACCAGCGGCTCCATCTCGGCCTTGGTCGGCTGACCGAAGGGGTGAAAGCCATGCCCGTAGGCGACCAGTCGCCGCACGATCCACGGACCGACGGAGCTGCCGCCGAACCACAGCCGCGGCCCGTCGGGGCGGAATGGCTTGGGTTCGAGGTAGACATCATCGAAGGTGTAGAACTGCCCGTGAAAGGCCGCCGGCGTCGCCCGCCACAGCTCAGACCAGGCCGCCAGGTGCTCATCGAGGAGCTCGCCCCGATGCTCGTACGGGATGCCGAGCGCCGCATACTCCTCGCGATGCCAGCTGACCGTCGGCTGCACGACGAGGCGGCCCTCGGACAGGAGGTCGAGCGTCGCCAGCTGATGGGCGAGGAGCAGCGGATGTCGCAGCGGCGCGATGATCGCGGCACCGATCAGGCGAACCGTCGTGGTGGCGGCGGCGATCGCGCTCATCAGGACGATCGAGTCGGGCCATGGCGTCGCCGGGTCCTGGTTGCCGGGGGCCGCGTAATCGCGGGGGTTGTCGGGGCGGCCGAGCGCGCCGGCGCTTGGGCCGAGCACGATGTGCTCGCTCAGCATCACGCCGTCGACGCCGGCGTCCTCGGCCTCCTGTGCGATCCGGACGAGCGCGCGCAGATCCCGGTCCGAGGTCATCGTCCAGTTCTCGGACAGGACCAGGACGAGCCGCGGGCCGCTGCCTCCCGCCTGCACTACGCCAGCGTCATCTGCACGGGCAGGCGCTTGAGCCCGTTCGTGAAGTTCGACCGATGACGAACCGGCTCGCCCGCGAGCTCGATCGCCGACACCCGCTTGACCAGCTCCTCGAGGTAGACCTTGATCTCGAGACGCGCAAGATGGACGCCGAGGCAGTGGTGGGGCCCGCCGCGTCCGAAGGTCAGCTGGTCGGTCGGGTTGCGCGTCACGTCGAAGCGGTGCGGGTCCGGGTAATGGTCGGGATCGCGGTTGGCGGCCGCGAACCAGATAACGACCTTGTCTCCCGCGGCGATCTGTTGCCCGCGCATCACGGTCGCCTTCGCCGCGGTCCGCCGAAACCACCAGACCGGCGAGGCGTAGCGCAGCATCTCCTCGACCGCCGAGCTGATCAGGTCGGGCGTCGCTCGCACGAGGTCGTATTGGTCGGGGTGCTGGGCGAGCGCCAGCGTGCCGAGCGCGAGTCCCTGCCGGGTCGTCTCGTTCCCGGCCACGATCAGCAGCGCGAACATGTTGTCGAGATCGCGTCCGGACAGGTGCTGCCCGTCGATCTCAGCGTTTGCGAGCAGCGTCAGGACGTCCTCGGTTGGGCACGCGCGACGGTCGGCGTAGTACGCGCGCCCGATCGTGCACAGCTCCTCGGCCCACGGCGAGCCGAACGGCCTATAGCGATCCTCGGGGCGCTCGTCGGTGAAGGCGAGCTCCCCGACGTACTCGGGGTCGGTGTCGACCAGCAGACGGTCGCCGAGCGCGATCAGCCGCGGGAGGTCCTCGTCGGGAATGCCGAGGATGTGAGCGAGGACCCGGATCGGGACCGGCGCGGCAAGCTCGGAGACGAAGTCGAACTCGACGCCCGATTCGATCCGCCCGAGCATCTCCCGCACCAGGTTCCGCAGCCAGACCTCGTATACGGCCACCGCCCCGGGCGTGAAGTTGGTCGAGATCAAGCGGCGGTAGCGCCCGTGCTTGGGCGGGTCGAACTCGAGGAAATTGCGGCGCGCGTCGAGTACGTCGTCCGGCTGATCCTCGATCGTGGCCGAACCGCCGATCTCCGACGAGAACGTCTTCGCGTCCCGGATCACCGCCTGGACGTCGTCGTACTTGGTCAGGGCCCAGAAGCCGCGGCCACCGGGCTCGGGGTGAAAATAGACCGGTGCCTCGCGCTGGAGGAGGTCGAACACCTCCCACGGCTCGTGGTCCGCGAACAGGTCGTGGTCCTGGAGGTTCACCGAAAGGCGGTCCGCCGCGCTCGCGCCCATGGAACGAGAGGATACCAGCGCATGCGTAATGTATCCATTCGAGGGTGGCGGGGCGCTGGGCAGCGGTCAACGCGACGGCCAACGCGACGGTCAACGCGACGGTCAACGCGACGGCCAACGCGACGGTCAACGCGACCTGCGCGATGCGACAAATCCGAGCACGCCCGCCGGATCTGGCGCACCCGGCATCCATAGGGTCCAGAACGCGACAAATCCAAACCGCCACGCCGGATTTGTCGCAATACGCATGTCGAACCCGGCCGGCCGCCCCAAAAACAATCCCCCCCTGACGGTTTTCGCGCAACTGCTCCGCGAGCCCTGCAAACCCGCAGGGGTTACAGCCTTGGCGAGTACTCCGCGAACTCCCAGTCGGTCACCCAGGCGCGAAACCGCTCGAGCTCGTACATCTTGATCGTCTCGAACGTGTCAACGAGCTCCTGACCCATCGCCTCGATCAACACCGAGTCGCCCTTCAGCTCCTCGAGCGCCTCGTGGAACGTGGTCGGCAGCGGCCGGCCCAGCTGCTCCTCGGGCAGGTCGTAGATCATGCCCTCGAGTGGAGCGGGGGGTTCGAGCTCACGCCGGATCCCGTCAAGTCCCGCGGCGAACGCCGCCGCGTAGGCGAGATAGGGATTGGCCGTCCCGTCACCGAGGCGGATCTCGAGCCTGGTGGCTGAACCGCGCTCCGAGGGGACCCGGATCAGCGTCATCCGGTGGTCGTGGCCCCAGCACAGGCGCGTCGGTACCAGCGCCTCGGCGTTGATCCGCCGGTACGCGTTCACGGTCGGATTGAAGAAGACCATCATCCCCGGGCCGTGCTCGAGCACGCCCGCGAGGAAGTGGCGGGCGAGCGGGTGCAGCCCGTCCGGCTCGTCGGGCTCGTCACAGATGTTGTTGCCGTCGCCATCCTCGAATGACACGTGAAGGTGAAGGCCCGACCCCTCGTCATCGTTGAACGGCTTGCCCATGAAGGTCGCCAGCAGGCCGTCGCGGGCCGCCATCTCCTTGACCATCGCCTTGTAGCGAAACGCGCGGTCGGCGGAGTGAAGCGCCGGACCGTGACGCAGGTTGATCTCGTACTGGGCGCGGCCGTACTCGTGGGCGGCCGCGATCGCCCCGAGCTCGAGCTCGACGGCCGCATCGAGCATCCTCGACAGGGTGCCCTTGGGGTCGGCGACACCTCCGACCGTGTACACCGGGCTCTCCTGGGACGCGTACGGGCGGTGACCGTTGGGCGCCAGCGGGTCGGGCTCGCAGAGGTAGAACTCGAGCTCGGGGGCGACGATCGGCGACACCCCGTATTCGGAGAACCCGGCCAGGACCCGCTTCAAGGCGCCGCGCGAGTCGAGCGCCGACGGCTCGTGGGTGACCGGATCCTCCAGGTCCACCAGGCAGGCGACGACGTCCGGCTGCCAGGGCAGCGGGACGAGCGTGCCGAGGTCGGGCCGCGCCAGGAGATCGGGGAATCCCTGTTCGAAGCCCGCGACCACGTTGTGTCGCAGGTCAACGGTCATGATCGCCGCCACGAACCCGATCCCGTCCTCCGCAGCGTGCGGGAACGCCGAGATCGGGATGTCCTTGCCCCGGCAGATGCCGTGCAGGTCGGCGTACTGCAGACGGACGGCACGGACGCCGACCTGCGCCAGCTCGGTGAGCCGAGCGGGCAGCTCGGCCGGACCGGTCGTGCGCGCGTCGAGATCAGAACTCATTCTGGCTGTCCTCCGGTGTCAGATGCTCCAGGTGCAGCAGCACGGCGGTGCGGCGCAAACGCCAGCGTACCGGCGTCAACGATCGACGTGCCACCGTCGACGGTCAGCACGGCGCCATTCACATACGAGGCCGCCGGCGAGGCCAGCCAGACGATCGCCTCCGCGGCCTCCTGCACGGTGCCGGGACGCCGGGCAGGGGTGTCGGCGGTGGCGAGCGCGTAGGCCTGCTCGCGCCCGATCGAGTAGTCGCGTGCAAGCTCGTCCATCGCGCCGTCTGCCATGTCTGTCCGGATCCAGCCGGGGCAGACGCAGTTCGCCCGGACCCCGAGCGGCCCGTAGTCGAGCGCGATGCACCGCGTCAGCATGATCAGCCCGGCCTTCGATGCGCAGTACGCGGCCGACTCGGGGTCCGCCCGCAGCCCCGCCACCGACGCCACGGTCACGATCGCTCCGCCTGTCTCACTCAGCGGCGCGATCGCGTGGTGGCAGACCAGGAACGCTCCCGTGAGGTTGGCGGCGAGGACGTGGTTGAAGCGCTCGAGCGTCTGGTCGCCGACGGTGCCGGTCGCCCCCGCGCCCGAGCTGATCACCAGCGCGTCCAACCGGCCGAAGCGTTCCAGACACTCGCCGACCACCCGCGCGGCATCGGTCTCGACGGTGACGTCACCGGCGACCGCGAGCGCACCGGTCGACGACGCGAGTTGCGCCAACGGCTCGGA
>DATNKY010000754.1:0-2803 GCA_035603155.1 Solirubrobacteraceae bacterium | reverse complement strand
GCCCGCCTCGAGCTGCTCGACGCCGAGAAGGAGCTGACGCGCCGGAGCGACGCCGTGGCCCGCCAGCGTCAGCGGCTGCCCTGGGTCCCCGTCGATAAGGACTATCGGTTCGAGACCGAAACCGGCGCCGCGTCGCTGACCGACCTCTTCGGCCGGCGCTCGCAGCTCCTCGTCTACCACTTCATGTTCGGACCCGAGTACGCCGGCGGCTGCCCGTCGTGCTCTGCGATCGCCGATGGCTTCAACGGCTTCGCCGTCCATCTGGAGCACCACGACGTCGGGCTGATCGCGGTGTCGCGCGCCCCGCTCGACGCGCTGCTGGCGTACAAGGAACGGATGGGCTGGACCTTCCCATGGGCCTCGTCACTGGACAGCAATTTTAACTTCGACTTCAACACCTCGTTGACCGAGGAGCAGCAGCGTTCAGGGACCGTCGACTACAACTACCGCCCTCGGGACACGACGTGGCTGCGGGAAGCGGGCGAGCAGGGGCGCGCCGCCGAGCACGCTGCGATGACGGGCACCGACACGGCGACATACCTCCGCGAGCAGCCCGGCATGAGCGCCTTCGCCCTGGAGGGTGGCGTCGTCTACCACACCTACTCGGCCTACGCCCGCGGCCTCGACGCGTTGTGGGGCATGTACCAGTGGCTGGATCGAGCGCCCCGGGGACGCAACGACACCGGGTCGTGGTATCGCCCGCGAGACCAGTACTAGTCGCCCGCCGGGAGTGTCCGCGTTCGACGAGTGGATGCGCCCACCGCCTCGATAACAGCGCAGTTGTTACGCTGCGGCGCACATGCCCGTCACCGTCTTCGCGTCCAGGCTCAACGAGCAGATCGCCAACGAGTTTGCGGCTCATCAACAGTACGTCGCGTGCGCCGTGTACTACGAAGGCCAGACGCTGCCGCAGCTGGCCGGGTTCTTCTATCGCCAGGCGCTCGAGGAGCGCGGCCACGCGATGATGATGATCCAGTATCTGCTGGACACCGGAGCGGAGGTGACCACGCCTGGGATCATCGCTCCGCGCACTACGTTCGCGGACGCTGTGGAGCCGGTGGGGCTCGCGCTTTCACAGGAGCGCGAGGTGTCCCAACAGATCAACGCGCTGGCCGCGACCGCGCGCGACGAGGGCGACTTCGCCGCCGAGCAGTTCGTGCAGTGGTTTATCGCCGAGCAGATCGAGGAGGTCGCGACGATGAGCGACCTGATGACGGTCGCCGAGCGCTCCCGTGATCGTGTGGCAGAGATCGAGGACTTCCTCGCGCGCGAGCATCCGGGCCAGGACGGGCCCGACGCGGGCGCGCCTCGGCAGGCCGGCGGCCAGTAGACGCCACCGCTCGCGCGGACCGACTGCGGTCCGACGGACAAGGACCCGCTTGCGCTCAGCCGACGCGCGGGTCCGGCCACGGCGACTCGCCGTCCGGGCTCGCGAGGACGATCAGGTAGCCGTCCGGGTCGCGTAGCCAGAGCTCACGGTGGTCGGGGCCGCCGGGGCCGTCCGGTGGGTTACGGTGGGGGGCCAGCACGACCTCGGCTCGCAGCGCCTCAGCCCGATGCACGGCAGCGTCGAAGTCGTCGATCTCAAACCACAGGGCCACGCCGTTTCCATAGGGCCGCGCGGAAGGGTCGCCGATGCTCCCGTGGTGATGGTCGACTTCGAACGCGTGTAGCTGGAGCACGAGCGTGCCGTCGCGTAACAAGCGCTCGTACTCGCTGCCGCCGTGACCGCTCTCACAGCGCAGAAGCTGTTGGTAGAAGTCACTACTCCGTTGGACGTCGGTGACGGAGATCAGTGGCTGCGGACGCATCGGAGTCCACGATAGCTCGAACAAGTGGCGGCCCACGTGGCGAACGTGGCTTCCCACTGACAACTGTTGCACGCCTCGGGGCCGTTTGGGTGGGCCGACAGGGTGTGACACCCGCCCCCTGGGGTTGGTAGTCAGGACGGCCGCCAGGGCCTAACGTCGGGCCCACGACAAGAACCAAATCGGGGGGAAGGATCATGGCGACAGCATTCGGGATTCTGTTGTTCGTGCTCGTGTATGGAGCCGTCGCGTACGTCGTCTATGACGACGTGAGGGGCAAGCGATCTGGCCTGCGCCGGTGGCAGGCACGAAGGGCACAGCATCGGCGCACAGCCGGCTCGACGTCGAGGACGGCCACCAGCACCAGCCAGTCACCATCGACCCGCGTGTCAGCGCCGAGCCGATAGGCTGCGAGAGATCCGGAGCTGCTCGGTCGTTCTCCCGAAGTGAAGGTGCGCAACAGCCGCAGAGGGCCGCGCAGATGAGTGCCCCGGTGGTTCTCGTCACGGGCGCGACCGGCAACGTTGGCGCCGAGCTGGTTGCGCACCTCGCCGCGGCCGGTGCGGCCGTCCGCGCTCTCGTGCGGAAAGCGGATGCGACGATCCCACCCGGCGCGCAGGGCGTCGTCGGCGATCTGAACGCTCCCGACACCGTGACTCCGCACCTGGAGGGCGTTCGCGGCGTGTTCCTGCTCTCCGGATACACCGACACGCCGCGTCTGATCGACCGGATGCGGGACGCGGGGGTGGAGCGCGTGGTGCTGCTGTCTGGCGGCTCCGCGGTCGCTTCGAATCTGGACAACGCAGTCTCTCGCTACATGGTGGCCTCCGAGCAAGCGGTGCGCGAATCGGCTGTTGGCTGGACCATCCTGCGGCCGTACGCGTTCACGTCGAACGCACTTCGCTGGCTCCCTCAGCTTCGCCTCGGCGATGCAGTCACACTGCCGTTTGCCGACGTCGCCAACGCGGTGATCGACCCCTATGACATCGCTCGGG